>JAYTTA010000122.1:0-2298 GCA_043745345.1 Acetobacteraceae bacterium
GGCGGGGCGCTGGCGGCGGCAACATTCAGCCGTGCCGATAGCCGGTGCCATCGCAGCCAGCCATCGCAGGATCGTCGATGCCGCTCGCGATGTTCACTACGGGTTGCACTATGAGGAGATGGTCAATGCGACGCGTGTGGTTCCCAACGGCGCGCGGTTCGTCGCCGGACAGCTGGCCGCGATCAAGACCATCGGAGACAGACAAAAAGTTTCGTTGGTCGATGGAACGACTCTGAAAGCCCGCCTTGTCGCTGTCGCCACCGGGTTGAGCAACGACAATCTGTTGCGTCCGTTGGGCACTGAAAGGCTGACGTTGAGCGCCAATCACTCGCTGACCTTCGGCTTTGATGCCGATACCTCGTGGCGTGGCGTTCTTACCTGCTATGGCGAACGGCCCGGCGATGGCATCGACTACCTGACGGTGTTCCCGATCGGCGCCGTCATGCGTGCCAACCTGTTTTGCTATCGTGAGCCGAATGATGAATGGGCAAGACCTTTGAGTCGCGGCCGAAGCAGGCATTGATCGAAATCATGCCTTTATTTGAATAAAACCTCGGCACGTTTGAGATTACCGACAAGGTGCTGGCGCGGTTCAATCCAATTCACCGGGCGGAAAATATTCACCAGAATGGCATAGTGCTGATCGGTGATGCCGATCAGTCCTTCTGCCGGGCGGTCAGCTCCGGCGTTGGGTGGATCCCGTCCGATGTTGCAACCCTGGCCAGGCTGGTAACGGGCTGGCTGGCGACATCCGGAATGGGTGCGGATAAAATCGAAACGTTCTACGCCGAGGCCGCCAAATACCGTGTGGACGCCACGGCGATTCACGACGCGTGCCGCCGTCGTGAGCTTTGCTTCAACACCGGCTGGGGCTGGCATGAACGCCGTGCGCTGTACCTGCACGCCCGCCAGGCGCGCCGCTGGCTTTACGACGCGATTGGAGGCCTGCGCCCGACGGCACAGGGCGGCGTGTCTGTTGATCCGGCGACGATACTGCCGGGCGTGGACCATCTGTCGCCGATGCCGTGATGGCGGCGCCGACCGGTTGGTAGCAGGCCGACTCCGCGCCCGGTAACCTGCATATGGCGCGGGCAGCACGGGAAATCGGCTTTCGCATTGATGTCGAGTAGCCACAAACGACGGAATTCACGGCATTTGGCCATATTTATGATGAATCCTGCCAGCCGTGGCTTGTATTCGCCCTAACGCCGTGATTCGCTAAGACATCGACTTCAGCAGGGAGCGCACACGAAAATGGCCGTCAAGATAGCAAAGGCCACGGCTAAGGCTGTGACCAAACCGGCAACCGCAAAGTCGGTGGCCGCGAAAGCGTCGGTGAAATCCCCGGCGGCGAAATCCTCAGCGGGCAAAGCTACCGCCGCGCCGGCCGCGGTGATTACCATGACTCAGAAGCACCTGGCGGCCGAACTCGGTGAGCAGCATGATCTGCCCAAGAAGCAGGCCGAGACGCTGGTCAACGAGGTGTTCGGCATGCTGGTCACCCACCTCAAATCCGGCCATCGCCTGCGGCTCGCCGGCCTCGGCATTCTCGAGGTCAAGAATCGCCCGGCGCGCATGGGCCGCAATCCCGGCACCGGTGAGGCGATCGAGATCAAGGCCAGCAAGAAGGTTGCCTTCCGGGCCGCGAAGGAGCTCAAGGAAGCGATCTGATTGTTTGACTAGCGTCCCGGATTAGAAGCTCACACTTGTACGAGTTCGTCGTTGGATGCGACAATGAGCCTAATTGCAGAGAGGTGCTGAATGGGCGGGAGAGCGGTGAGCATTGATCTGACGGATGCGGAACGGAGGGAGCTGACATCGCTTTCGACGTAACAGAAAACCACCCAGGCGCTGGCTCAACACGCGACGGTTGTGGTGGCCTGCGCCGAGGGTGAGCAGAACAAGCGGGTCGCGGCGGCTCTCGACGTGGATGTGGACACGGTCGGTGAGAGGTGGCGATCTGCTGAAGATCGGGTCAATGGCCTTCAAGATGAGCCGCGGTCCGGCACACCGCGGACGATCGACGGTGCACGGTTCAAGGCGACGATTGTGCGGACGTTGGAGAGCCTGTCTCCCCGATGCATTGAAGTTCGCAAGGAATGGCTCGTGTGTCAGGCTTGTCTGTATCAACGCTTCAGCGGGCGTGGCGCGATTTTGGATTGTAGACGTATCGAATAGAGACGTTCAAGCTGTCGTCGGACCCAGATTTCGTCGCCAAGGTATGCGACGCCGTGCGCCTTTACGTCTCGCCCCGGCGCAAGCCATCATGCTGTTGGTGGACGAAAAGTCCCAAACCCA
>JAYTTA010000123.1:0-8418 GCA_043745345.1 Acetobacteraceae bacterium
CCCGACCGCTTTCTCGAACACGACAGCCAGGCCAGGCAGCTGATCGAGGCCGGCCTCACCGCACGCGATATCGTCGACGTCGCACTGCGGGCGATGGGCACCGCCGGCGTAACCTCCAAGATGCTGGCTGGCCAATGAGGTCCCTCGCTCGGCGCGGTTTCTTGACGTTGGCCGTCGCCATGTCCTGCATGCCGGTCCGCCGCTCCGAAGCCGCGGATTTCGCCGAGGTGTCCAGCCCGATCCTGGCCCTGAACTCGGGACTGATCCAGACGATGCAGACCGGAACCAAGGCCCCGTTCCAGCGGCGTTTCGATCTTCTGGCGCCTAGCATCGACCATGCCTTCGACTTATCGGACATCCTGCGCGTTTCGATCGGCTTAGCCTACGCGACCCTGTCGCCCGGTGAGCGGGAAACCCTTCTTGCTGTTTTTCGGCGCTTCACGATCGCGTCTTACGTCGCCAACTTCGACAGTTTCGATGGCGAGAAATTCGACGTGCTGCCCGGCCTGCGCTCGATCGGGCGTGACGAAGTCGTCTCGACGCGGCTGAGTTCGCCGACCAGCGATCCGGTCAGGCTGGACTACGTGATGCGCAGCACAGATGCGGGATGGCGCGCGGTCGATGTGCTGCTGGATGGCACCATCAGCCGTGTCGCCGTGCAGCGCTCCGATTTCCGAGCCTTACTGACGCAGGGGGGTAATCAGGTGACCGCGCAGCCGTTGATCGCCAGCCTGCAGAAGAAGGTTTTTGATCTCTCCGGCGGTCAGCTCGCTTCATGACATTGAACACCCACTGGAAATCTCGGCGATGATGGCACTCGCCTCCATCGCTGCCGTTCTGGCTGGACTGGGCGTGTTCCAGGCGTTGGCAGGCGCCTGGCTGTCGTTTCGCTTCAGCCGCGCCGTGGAGTCCAAGCCGGCCGATCGCTTTGCGGTCACACTGTTGAAACCGCTCCATGGCGACGAGCCGTTGCTGGAGCAGGCGCTGGCTTCGCTTTGCGTGCAGGACATATCGACATACCAGATCGTGTTCGGCGTGCAGAGCGCATCTGACCCCGCGATCAAAGTAGTGAAGCGGCTGAGCGAGCGGTTTCCGGCGGTGGACATAACCCTTGTGATCGATCCTGCGCGGCACGGAATCAACCAAAAGGTCGGCAATCTTATCAACATGCTGCCGGCGGCGAAGCATGACCTGCTGGCGATCGCCGACTCCGATCTGCATGTTGCCCCGGACTATGTTCGACGGCTGGTGGCAGCGCTGGAGCCGCCAGGAACCGGCCTTGCGACTGTCCTGTACACCGGCCGGCCGGCCAACCGCGGCATCGTCGGGGCACTCGGCACCCTGGCGATCACGCACTACTTCCTGCCTGGCGCGCTGCTGGCGCGCGGGCTGGGACGGCAGGACTGCCTTGGTGCCACGATGATGCTCCATCGCGACACGTTGCGGCGAATCGGCGGCCTTGAGGCGCTGGTTGGTCACCTGGCCGACGACAACGCGCTTGGCCGACTGGTGCAGAATCTTGGGCTTTCCGTGCGCCTGGCCGGGACAGTCGCTGCGACCACCGTGCCGGAGACTTGCGTCGGCGACCTTTTTCGTCACGAGCTGCGCTGGGCGCGCACGGTTCGGGCCCTGGAACCGGTCGCCTTCCTGGCCTCCTCTCTACAATATCCGTTGATTTGGGCGGCCCTGGCGCTGGCTTGCTCTGGCGGCGCAATATGGGCGGCAGCCGCCTTCCCGATGGTCTGGCTGCTGCGATGGGTGGCGGCAGAATGCGTCGACCGCGTAATGGTTCCATCTGTGGCACCATCCGAGGCAGGCCTTGCGTTTCGCGTTCCGTTCTGGCTTTTGCCGTTGCGTGAGCTTATGTCGACGGTCGTCATGATTGCGAGCTATGGCAGCGACCAGGTCGATTGGCGTGGCCACTCGCTTCAGGCAGACGGACCGGTGCTGCATCGCAGTGCCCGGCCCGGGTTCTTGACCAACCGACCGGCGATATCGCTTTCCACACCGACTTTGCTCCAAAGGGACTAAGCCCGCGATGATGAAGACCCTGTTCCTGCAGCCGCCCTCCACCGACGGGTTCGATGGCGGTGCGGGTTCGCGCTACCAGGCCAAGCGCGAAATCAAGTCGTTCTGGTATCCGACCTGGCTCGCTCAGCCGGCGGCGCTGGTGCCCGGCAGCAAGCTGATCGACGCGCCCCCAGCACGCATCTCACTGAAGACTGTCACCGATCAGGCGCGCGACTTCGAGCTTTGCATCATTCACACCTCGACGCCGTCCTTCGCCTCCGACGTCAAGGTGGCGGAGGCGATGAAGGTCGAGAACCCGAACCTTAAGATCGGGTTCGTCGGCGCCAAGGTCGCTGTCCAATCGACCGAGAGTCTGGAGCAGGGCAAGGTCATCGATTTCGTCGCCCGCAACGAGTTCGACTTCACCATCCTGGAAGTGGCCGAGGGCCGCGACTGGGCGACCATCGACGGCATCTCCTACCGCGATGCCGCGGGGGCCATCGTCCACAACAAGGACCGCGCGGTGCTGGAGGACATGGACCGGCTGCCATTCGTGACCGACGTCTATAAGCGTGACCTGCATATCGAGGACTATTTCATCGGCTACCTGCTGCACCCATACCTGTCGCTTTACACGGGCCGCGGCTGCAAATCGCGCTGCACCTTCTGCCTGTGGCCGCAAACCGTCGGCGGTCACCGCTACCGTGTGCGCAGCCCGGAACATGTCGCGGCCGAAATTCGCCAGGCCCAGATCGACTTTCCCCAGGTGCGGGAATTCTTCTTCGACGACGACACCTTTACCGACAACCTTCCACGGGCGGAGGCGATCGCGCTGGAACTCGGCAAGCTCGGCGTTACCTGGTCATGCAACGCGAAGGCCAACGTGCCGCGCGACACCCTGAAGGTCCTGAAGGATAATGGCCTGCGCCTGCTGCTGGTGGGCTACGAGAGCGGCAATCAGCAGATCCTGCATAATATCAAGAAGGGCATGCTGATCGATACCGCCAAGCAGTTCACCAAGGACTGCCACGAACTCGGCATCAAGATCCACGGCACCTTCATCCTCGGCCTGCCGGGGGAGACGCGCGAGACGATCCAGGAGACGATAACCTTCGCCAAGGAGATCAATCCCCATACCCTCCAGGTGTCGCTCGCAGCACCCTATCCCGGCACGTTCCTGTACAAGCAGGCGCTGGAAAACGGCTGGCTTGATGTGGAGCACGCCGAGCTGATCGACGAGCACGGCATCCAGATCGCGCCGCTGACCTATCCGCATCTATCGCACACCGAAATCTTCGACAACGTTGAAGTGTTCTATAAGAAATTCTATTTCCGGGCACCGAAGATAGCCTCAATCGTCAACGAGATGCTGCGAAGCCCGCAGATGATGAAGCGTCGGCTGCGTGAGGGCGTAGAGTTCTTTCAGTTCCTTCGCGAGCGGCATAAGGCGGCCTGAACGAGGATAGAAAAAAGGCGGGGCTCTGCCCCTCGATCCCGCCACGAGCGCGGCGCTACTGGACCACCATTCCCGTGTCATAGTTTCTGCGGACGATTTTGGGCTTTCCGTCGCCGTCAATGAGGGTATTGAACGCGCCCATCGCGATGGCATCCTTGGTGCCGCCAGCCTGATGGTCGGCGGGTCGGCCGCCGCCGACGCGGTGCGGCGGGCCAAATCCATGCCAAACTTGCGGGTTGGGCTGCATCTGGTGGTGATCGAAGGGCAGGCGACGCTTCTGCCGGCCGCAATTCCTGAACTGGTCGACAGCGTGGGCCGATTCCCGTCAGCCCAGTTACGGCTCGGCATCCGCTACTTCTTCCGTCCGGCCGTGCGCCGGCAGCTTGCCGCCGAAATCCACGCGCAGTTCCTGGCCTTCGCCGCCACCGGGCTGACGCTCGACCATGCCAACGCCCATAAGCACATGCACCTGCACCCGACGGTCGGCCGCATGCTGATCCGCATCGGCCGTGAGTTCGGGCTGCGCGCCGTCCGGGTCCCCGCCGAACCACCCAACGTGATGGCCGCCTGCGGCGAACGCCCGAGTCTTGGTGACCGCGCGCTGCATCTTTGGTGCCGGCTGCTGCGGGCCCAAATCCGGCGCGCCGGCATGTTCGCCAACGACCACGTGTTCGGCATCGCCTGGAGCGGAGCAATGACGGCGGACCGTTTACGGCGACTGGCTCACCGACTGCCGCCCGGCCTGTGCGAGGTCTACCTCCATCCCGCTAGCGGCCGCGACGCGACGCTTGATGGGCTGATGCCGGGCTATCAGCACGAAGCGGAGCTGGCCGCGCTGCTCGACCCACAGGTGCGCGCGGCTTTCGCGTCTGCCGTGTTGACCCGCTACACGGACGAGGTGGATCGGCTATCGTGTGTCGGTATGGAAGGTCTTGGAGACGATGCGCCAGCCGTCCGATAGTTTCGCCAGGGTCAGGTAGTCGGTGAAGTAGCGCGGCGGGATCTGGCAGTGGACCTTGGCGAAGGCGGTGTTCGGGCCGGACCGGTCGATGGAAACGATCCAGTCCTTACGTTCCAGCCCCTGGTCCGCGGCGGATTTGCGGGTTTTCATCCACTCCACCCACTGGGCGCGCGGCAGTTCATTCAGGGTACCGTCAGCGGCGACACTGAACAGGCTGGATTTTTCATGGAAGACTCTTTCGATTTTGTCGCCGTCGCCCTCATAAAGCCCATCGAAATAAACCTGAAGCTGGCCTTCAATCGCCGAGAGATCATTCAAGGTAGTTACCCTTAAAAATGGTTTTAAAGGGACAAGTCCCTTTGCGGGGTTTGGGGCATAGCCCCATGCTAAGCTGCGAACTGCACTTGCTCGTCCAGCGCCAATACCCCAGCCGCGCCATGCATCACCGAATAGGCGAGCCCCGAAGCGCGGCGCAACGAATGGTCAGCATAGAACCGGGCGGTATTTATCTTGGCGGTGAGGAAATCACGATCCTCATTGCCCCCTTTATCCAGCAATGCCTGCGCGGCCAGGGCGGCACGGCTCATCTGCCAGCCGCCGAGCACCGTGCCGAACAGGTTCAACAACGGCACAGCGCCGGCGAGAGCGGTGCGCGGGTTGGTAGCATAGGTGCCAACGACCCAGGCGACTGCGCTGCTCAGGTGCTCGACGCTATCAGCGAGCGCGGCGCGGATCGTGGCAAGGTCCGCGTCATCGGCGAGTTCGGCGAGCGTCCGGTGGATGTCGGCAATCACGTCGCGTGCGGCCTGGCCGCCGTCGCGGGCGATTTTGCGGCCGACGAGGTCGTTGGCTTGGATGCCGGTGGTTCCCTCATAGATGGTCAGGATGCGGGCGTCGCGCAGATGCTGGGCGGCGCCGGTTGCCTCGATAAAGCCCATGCCGCCATGGACCTGGATGCCCAACGAGGCAATCTCGATCGAATTTTCGGTGCACCAGCCTTTTACGACCGGGATCAGCAGCTCGGCGCGCGCCTGGGCGCTTTTGCGGGTGCTGGCATCCTCGTGGTTGGCGGCGACATCGAGCGCCGCGGCGGCGGTGTAGGCCAAAGCGCGGCCGGCCTCGGTCAGGGCCTTCATCGTCATCAGCATGCGGCGGATGTCGGGATGGCGGATGATGGCGACCTTGCCGCCACCGCGCACGCCGGCCTCGATCCCCTGCACCCGGCTGCGGGCGTAGTCCAGCGCCTGCTGATAGGCGCGCTCGCCGATCGCCACCCCTTGCAGGCCGACCGCGAAGCGCGCGGCGTTCATCATCACGAACATGTATTCCAGCCCGCGGTTTGGCTCGCCGAGCAGGAAGCCGACGGCGCCGTCATTATCGCCGTAGGCCAGCACGGCGGTCGGGCTGGAGTGGATACCGAGCTTATGCTCCAGCGAGACGCAAAGCAGATCGTTGCGGGCACCGGCGTTGCCGTTGGCATCGGGCAGGAACTTCGGCACCACGAACAGGGAGATGCCCTTCACCCCCTCGGGCGCGTCCGGCAACCGGGCGAGCACGAGGTGAACGATGTTGTCGGTGTAGTCGTGCTCGCCGTAGGTGATGTAGATCTTGGTGCCGAACAGCCGGAAACGGTCGCCGTCGGGCACCGCGCGGGTGCGCACCCCCGACAGGTCGGAACCGGCTTGCGGTTCGGTTAGGTTCATGGTGCCGGTCCAGCTGCCCTCAACCATCTTGGGCAGGTAGATCGCCTTCTGCGCCTCGGTGCCGCAAAAATGTATCGCCTCGATGGCGCCACGGGTCAGCAGCGGGCACAGGCCAAACGCCAGGTTGGCCGACTGCCACATTTCGTCCACGGCGGCGGCGACCAGCCGCGGCAGGCCTTGTCCGCCATATTCGGGGTCGGCGCCGAGCGCGTTCCAGCCGCCAGCGACAAACTGGGCGTAGGCATCGGCGAAACCGGCGCCGGTGGTGACGACGCCGTTAGCCAGTGTCGGCGCGTTGGTGTCGCCGGGCTGGTTTAACGGTCCAAGCACGTTTTTTGCGAATTTGCCGGCCTCCTCCAGCACGGCATCGACCAGGTCCGGCGTCGCTAACTCGAAGCCGGGAAGGGCGGCGATGCGGTCCAGGCCGACGACCTCGGACAGGAGGAAGCGGATATCGCGCAGGGGCGCCGAATAGTCGGTCATGCGGGCTACTCCGTAAAACCCCGCGCAATTTCGCGAAGGGCGAATTTCTGAATCTTGCCGGTCGACGTCTTCGGCAACTCCTGAAATAGGAATTTTCGTGGAACCTTGAAGTGCGCCATGCGCTCGCGGCAGAACGCCGTCAGCTCGGCGGGCGTTACGTCAGAGCTGGGCCGCAGCTCAATGAAGGCGCAGGGGGTCTCACCCCATTTCTCATCCGGCCGTGCAACCACAGCCACCGCCATCACGGCGGGATGGCGGTAAAGCGCCTCCTCTACCTCGATCGAGGAGATATTTTCGCCACCCGAGATGATGATGTCCTTGGAGCGATCACGGATCTTCATGTAGCCGTCGGGGTAGGTCACAGCGAGGTCGCCTGTGTGGAACCAGCCGCCGGCAAAGGTTTTCTCCGTCGTCGCCGGGTTGGACAGATAGCCTTTCATGGCGATGTTGCCGCGAAACATGATCTCGCCCATGGTCTCGCCGTCCCATGGCACCGGCGCGAGCGTCTCGGGGTCGAGCACCGCCATTGCCTCCTGCATCGGCACGCGCACGCCCTGGCGGCTGTTGAGGTCGGCGCGCTTATCGATCGGCAGGCTTTCCCACTCGACCTGCTTGGCGCAGACCGAGGCCGGTCCGTAGGTTTCGGTCAGGCCATAGACATGAGTGAGGTCGAAGCCGGCGGCCTCGCAGGCTTCTATCAGCGACGCCGGCGGTGAGGCCCCGGCAACCTGGCCGGCAACGACGTGGCCAATCCCGGCCCGCATCTCGGCAGGGGCATGGACGAGGATGGAATAGATGATTGGCGCGCCGCACATGTGGGTGACCCGCTCGGACGCGATCAGGTCGAGCGCGGCGCGGGCCTCGACCCGGCGCAGACAGACGTTGGTGCCGGCGCGCTCGGCGATGGTCCACGGGAAGCACCAGCCGTTGCAGTGGAACATCGGCAGGGTCCAGAGATAGACCGCGTGTTGTGGGATGCCCCAGTTCACGATGTTCGATACGGCGTTCAGATAGGCGCCGCGGTGGTGATAGACCACGCCCTTCGGATCGCCGGTGGTGCCGGAGGTGTAGTTGAGCGCGATCGCGTCCCACTCGTCGGCCGGGTTCTGCCAAGCGTAGTGCGGGTCGCCCGCTGCCAGGAAATCCTCGTAGCGGATGGTGCCGACGCGCGCGCCGGCGGGGAATTCCGGATCGTCGATGTCGATGACGAGGATTTCCTCGCCCAGTATTTCCAGCGCCCGGCGAATGGTCGCCGCGAACTCGCCGTCGGTGATCAGCGCCCGCGCGCCGCCATGTCGCAGCATGAAGGCGATGGTCTCGGCATCGAGCCGCGTGTTGAGCGCGTTGAGCACCGCGCCGCACATCGGCACGCCGAAATGTGCCTCGTAAAGCGCGGGAATGTTCGGCGCCATCACCGCCACCGTGTCGTTCTTGCCGATGCCGTGGCGCGATAGCGCGGAGGCGAGCTGGCGGCAGCGTCGAAAAGTCTCGCGCCAGGTTTTTCGGTGCGTGCCATGCACCACGGCCAGGCTGTCCGGATAGACGTAGGCGGCTCGCTCGATGAAGCCGAGCGGCGACAGGGCGGCGTGATTCGCGCCGTTCTTGTCGAGGCCGGTGAGATAGGCCGGGTTACCGGTCATTCTTTCCTCCGTGGCAACGTGACTATCCTAGACCGAAATAGGCGCGATGCAGAGCGTCATCCTGATGCAGCGCCTTGACCGTGCCCTCAAACCCGATGCGGCCGTTCTCAAGGGTAAAAACGCGGTCGGCCAAGTCGAGAAAGGCGACGTTCTGCTCGGCGATCA
>JAYTTA010000124.1:0-8417 GCA_043745345.1 Acetobacteraceae bacterium
ATCCTGTCCGACCTCGCCGCCGCCCTGGCCGGCTCGCTCGGCATCGCGCCGACCGGCAACGTCGATCCAAGCCGGAAAAGCCCGTCGATGTTCGAGCCGATCCACGGCTCCGCCTTCGACATCACCGGCAAGGGCATCGCCAACCCGGTCGCCAGCTTCTGGACCGCGGCGATGATGCTGGAACACCTCGGCGAGAAGCCGGCCGCCGACATGCTGATGCGCGCCGTCGAGCAGGTCTGCGCCAACGGCGTGCTGACGCCTGATCTGGGTGGCACGGCGACTACAAAGGAAGTCACCCGCGCGGTGTGCGAGGTGCTGCGCGGAGGCAATGCCTGGAAGCATGGGGCTCTGTCCCAAACCCCGCCCGGGAGCGGCCAACCTTAGTCAGACGGATCCAGGAGCGCCTGGCGGCTTCGATAACATCGGCCAGCTACTCCGCGGCGACCTGGTGAAGATCGCGAGAATAATCGATCGAAACCGGCGAATTGGCCTCGAACGGGCTATTGAGGCCGAGCTTCTTGCCGTAGTCGCGCAGCTGCGGCATCACCTCCTGGCCAAGCAGCCGGATGCAGGTCTTGGCGTCGGCGACCGACACGTCACCATCGTTGCCCCAGAACGACATGATGCCGGGGCGGGTCTCCTCCATGATGTATTTCAGCTTGGCGACGCACTGGTCGACGGTGCCGCAGATGATCATCATGTTCTCGCGCTGCTCCTCGAAGGTCGGCGCGCCGCGCGGGCTGATCGCCCGGCCGCTGGCGAACTCGACGAAGTTGCGGCGTTGGCTGGGCGAGAAGTAGCCGGACGGGCTGCTCCATACCGGGTGCGCGAGACCGGTGAACTCGCCCTGCATCCAGAGGAATTTGCGGGCGTTCTGGACCGCCTTCTCCTCGGTGTCGGAGACGTGCACGCGGATCAGGTAGCCGCGGTTCTCCGGGCCCGGCGTGTAGCCGACTTCGGCCGCGGCGGCGTCGTAGGTTTCCCAGATCTTCTTGGTTGCCTCGACCGAGGTGTTGAGGCAGATGTACGGATAACGCTTCTTCGCCGTCCAGATGATGGTTTCCTTGGAAAGCACCCCGGGCACCCAGATGCGCGGGAACGGCTTCTGCATCGGCACCGCCCACGGATTGACGACGCGGTGCTGGTAGTGCGTGCCCTCCCACCGGAACGGGCCGGGCTGCGACCAGGCCTTGACGATCAAATCGTGCGCCTCCTCGAAGCGCTCTCGGTTGAAGGCCGGGTTGACGCCTGAGGCCAGCTGCTCCTGCCCACCGCCGCGAACAAAGCCCGATACCAGCCGACCCTTGGAAATCATGTCGATCATCGCGAGCTCTTCCGCGAGCCGAACCGGGTTATCGGCCAGCGGCAGCGGGTTGCCGAGGATGACGATCTTCACCCGTTTGGTGACCGCGGCCAAAATCGACGCGAACACGTTGGTTTTCGCTTGCATGCAGAACGGCGCGTTGTGGTGCTCGTTGAGCATGATGCCATCGACGCCCATCTCCTCGGCGTAGATGTATTGTTCGAGGTACTCGTTATACAGCCGGCTGCCCTCGTTGCTGTCGTAGTGCCGGTTCGAGAACATCAGCGCCGTGGCGCCGAAATCCAGGCCTTCCTTCGAGCTGTAGGCCGACATTGGCTGCTCAGTGAAATACATCAGATGCATCGCAAAGCTCCTGTTTTGGGTCGGTTCAGCTGTTGAGGAAGTCGGTGACCAGCCTGGCGAACGCCTCGGGCTGCTCCATGTCGATGCAATGCCCGGCGTTCTTTATGACCTCGCACCGGGCATTGCCGAGTGCGGCCGCATACTGGTCCTGCACGACGATGGGCACGATCCGATCATCCTCGCCCCACACGACAAGTGCTGGCGTGCGCACGCCGCCGAGCAAATGCGGCAGGGTCTGGCTGTACATGTATGGCTTCCAGGCGGTGCGGAAGCACATCTCGCGGCAGATGTCCCATTGCTCCAGCTGGTCAGTGCTGACGTCACCGAAGACCCGCGCGAACGCCGCCGGATCGTGGAAGCCGGCGCGGGCGTAGTCGATGTAGCTGACGATCGCCTGGTCCATGATGAAGCCGTCGCGCGGCTTGATGCCCATGGCGCCGGCCAGCACTACGCGATGATAGGCTTTCGGCGCCTGGCTGGCCATTTCGGCAGCGATCCAGCCGCCGAACCCAACGCCGACCAGGCTGACATCGGTGGCATCGAGGTCGGCCAGCATCCAGGCGTAGATCGCGGCGATGTCGCGCGGGCTGCGCAGCCAGGCCGGGCGATCGGTCGAGAGGCCCCAGCCGGGATGATGCGGCACCAGCACGTCGAAGTATTGGGCCAGCTCGTCATAGACCGGCAAGCGGTCCGGGGTGCCGATATCATGGTGCAGGAACAGCAGCTTTCTGCCGCTACCGGCACGCGACAGGTTAAGCTTCACGCCTGCCACATCAAGGATCCGGTCGGTCCAGGCCACGCTTGTCATGTCGTAATTCCAACCCGGTAGTTTCTTGTTGCCGGGAGGATACTCACGGGTAGGAACGCTTGTCCAATGACGCCGGGACTGTTGTTTTAAATGGCCGCAGCGCGGCTCAGACCACGTCCTGCGGCCGCAGGCGGCACCACTCGGCCTCAGCGCCGTGCTCGATCTGCACCGTCACGTGGCCGATGCCGAAGCGCTCACGGATGCCTGTCGCGACCTCATGCGGGCGACAGGCAGCGCCGTTGCCGGATTGAACGAGGTGGACGGTGAGCGCGGATTCGGTGGTGCTCAGGCCCCAAATATGAAGATCATGGATCTCGCCGACGCCGGGCAACGCGGCAAGATAGGCCTGGACGTCGGGGTGCGAGATGCCGGGCGGCACGGCGTCCATCGCCAGGGCGCTGCTTTGGCGCAACAGGTTCCAGGTGCCGGCCGCGATGACGGCGACGATCGCCAGGCTGGTCAAAGGATCAAGCCATAGCCAGCCGGTCAAGGCGATCAGCGCCGCCGACACCACCACGCCGAACGACACCGCGGCGTCGGCCACCATGTGCAAATAGGTGGCGCGGATGTTGATGTCGGCGGCGCGGCCGCGCATGAACATCAAGGCGGTGGCGCCGTTGATCAGGATGCCGACCGCGGCCACCACCATCACCGTGCCCTCCTCGACCGGCTGGGGCGAGATCAGCCGGTGGATCGCCTCCAGCCCGATGGCGCCGATGCTGACCAGCAGCACGCCCGAATTGGCCAGTGAGGCCAGGATGGTGCCGCGGCCCCAGCCATAGGTGCGATAGGCGCTCGGCGGCCGGCGGCCGAGCACCGCCGCACCCCAAGCCATCAACAGGCCGAGCACGTCGCCTAAATTATGCGTCGCGTCTGCGATCAGCGCGACCGAGTTCGCCCGCCAGCCGAACAGCATCTCAATCGCGACGAAGCCGGCGTTCAGCGCCACACCGACGGCGAAGGCGCGGTCGTGCGAGACCGGGCCGTGATCGTGGCCGTGGTGGTGATCATGGTGGCCGTGCCCGTCCATCGCCGCTCCCTGTCGCGCTGTGTCGGGCCGGGCTTTAGCCGAAACCGCGCATGTTATAAAATTGCATGGTTCAATAAAGCCGGGTTGCCACATCGGGGCGCATCGGTCAGGAACCAGCAGCGCGCCACAATCACGGGACCAAAGATGACTGCCCTGCAAGCCATTCTGTTCGCCATCCTGCAAGGGGCGACCGAGCTGTTCCCGGTCAGTTCGCTTGGCCATGCGGTCGTGCTGCCGGCGCTACTTTCGTGGAATCTGGACCAGCACTCCGCCGCGTTCCTGCCGTTTCTGGTGATGCTGCACCTCGGCACGGCGATCGCGCTGCTGACGTATTTCTGGCACGACTGGTGGGCGATCCTGACCGGCGTGCTTGGGGTGTCGACTCCGCACCAGGCGCGCGAAAGTCGGCGTGTCTTTCTCCTCATCGTCGTCGCCACCATTCCCGCGGTGATCGTCGGATTCGCGTTGCGGAAATACATCGCGACCCTGTTCGGCACGCCGCTGGTTGCCGCCGCATTCCTGGTGGTCAACGGCTTCCTGCTGCTGTTCGGTGAGCGCATGCGCGACCGCGGCAACCGGCCTTTGACCGACATGACCACGATAGACGCGTTGCTGATCGGCTGCTGGCAATGCACGGCGCTGATCCCCGGCATCTCGCGCTCGGGCGCCACCATCGTCGGCGGGCTGCTGCGCGGCATCAACCATGAGGGCTCGGCGCGTTTCTCGTTCCTGATCGCGACGCCGATCATCTTCGGCGCGACGGTGCTGGAGGTGCCGAAACTGCTGCACGCCGACATACCGGCCGGGGTTTTCGAGCTCTCCGCCCTGGCCGCTGTAGTCTCCGGCATCACAGCCTACGCCAGCACGGCGTTCCTGATGCGCTATTTCCGCCAGCAGGAAAGCTGGGCGCTGAACCCGTTCGCCTATTACTGCATGGCGGCCGGCGTCGGCAGCGCGCTGTTCCTCACTGTGCTGTAGCGCGCGACTTCATCGTCAGGCCGCCAAGCAGCACAACCCCCGGGATGGCGGCGGCAATGAGGAAGGTGATGCGGAACGCGGCCAGGAAGGCGTCCGGCCCGCCCCCCGCCTGGAACGCTTGAAAAATCAGCATCAGCAAGGTGGCGCCGGTGGCGATGCCGAGTGAGCGCGTGACCATACCGAGGGAGCCTGCGACTCCGCGGGCGGCGATCGGCAAGGTCGCGGTGACGATGTCGAAATAGGCGACCTGGAACAGCCCGAGCCCCGCCCCCTGAAGCACCATCCAGGCGAACAGCACCGGCAGGACAGGGTTGGCACCGGACAAGGCGATGCCGAACAGGCCGGCAGTGCTGGCGCCGGCGCCGAGCAGCGCGATGTTCCACGGGCGCAACCGGTCCACTAGGCGGCCAGCAATCGGCGAGGCGATCACCATCCCGAACGAGGATGCCGCCACCATGATGCCGAATGCCAGTCCGGACAGGCCGGCGATGGCGGTCAGATAGAACGGCCCCAGCAGCAGGATCGAAAACCCGGCGAGGTTGATCAGCCAGTTGGCGAGGTTGATCGCGCCGAATCCAGGCAGGCTGAACGGACGCAGATCGAAGATCGGGTTCCTGGCGCGGCGCTCGGTACGGACAAAAAGGGCAACGCAGACAGCCGCGATCGCCAGGAACAGCATCCCCGTCGCGCCGTCGGTCAGCCGGTTCAGCCCTCCCAGCAGCGCGCACATGCCGGCGACCAGAAGCGCCCCGCCCATGGCGTCAAAACGTTGCCGGTCCGTGGGGACCAGCGCCTTGGGCAACAACCACGCCGATGCGAACGCGACCATGGCGATCGGCAGGCGGAAGCTGAACACCGCGCTCCAGCCGAAGCGCTCGATCAGCACGCTGGCCGCCAGGGGGCCGATCATCGCGCCCAGCCCGAACATCATGGTGTAGAGGCCGAGCACGCGGGCGCGAAAGATTTCGGGATAGAAGCCGATGGCCAGCGCCGGACCGCAACTCAGCACCAGACCGGCGCCGATACCCTGCAGCACGCGCGCGGCGAGCAATGCGCCATAGGTCGGCGCCAGCGCGCAGGCGGCGAACGCCACCACGCTGACCGCGGTGCCGGCGAGGAACACGCTGCGATGGCCGAGCATGTCGCCGATGCGGCCGAATACCAGCATCAGGCTGGTCTGGGTCAGGATGTAGCTGATGACGACCCATTGGATCATCGGCAACGGCAGCTCGAACCGCGCCAGGATCGCTGGGAAATCGACGTTGACCGCGCTATCGAGCGGCACCACCACGGTGCCGAGCCCGACCACCAGCAGCGGCCAGACCGGCTTCAGAACGCCGCGCATTTTCGGTCCAAGATGATGCCGACCGACTGCTGGCGAAAGGTTTTGCGGTACTCCGCCATGACCGCTTCCAGCCCGGCGCGAGATGCGGCGTTGTCTTCGGCGGCGACAATGACCAGCTTGCTGGCCTCGCGCGAGATCGGCTGGCCTGGCGCCGCGCGCCACTGCCCGGCGGCGTCGAGAACCGTGAAGCCGTCGGGAAACCGTGCCGCCAAAGCAGCAGCCGCGAACTGTTGCCAGGCAGCGTCGGAAACATCGCCGCGGCCGAAGTATAACTCGGTAACGAGCATCGGTCTGGTGTGCGGGAAATTACAGCGCAGTGCTTCAGGCGCGGCGCATCCGGCTGTCAGCGCCGCGAGACAGATCGCCAGCGTTACGGGCGTTACCGCGAAAAACAAATCAGGCGGCGGCAGCGGCCTCGACCATGGCGCGGGCTGACTGGATACGGTCCATGCCGGCATCGAGCGACACCACGTCGTTGCGGTCGATTGTCGCATACGAAGCCTCGGCCTCGGCCAGGCGTTTTTCGCCGGCGGCGCGCGATACCTCGGCGACCGGCAGTGCCTCGTTGGCCAGCACCGTGCAACGCTCCGGCGTGACTTCGGCGAAGCCTCCGGCGACGTATAGCTGCTCGGTAACGTTGCCGTTCTCATACAGGCGAATGGTCCCGCCGCGCAGCATGACAATCATCGGGGCGTGGCCGGGCAACACGCCCATCTCGCCCTCAGAGGCGGGGATCACGACCATATCTACAGCTCGTGACAGCAGAAGTTTCTCGGGGCTGACGATTTCTAGGGCTACGGGCATTGGGTTGTCCTAGGAAAAAAGTATGGGGCTCTGCCCCAAACCCCGCCGGAGTAGCGCCCCGGTACGCCTAACTTAAGAAAGGGGTCACAAGGGGCGACTGCCCCTTGGCGGACCAGGGCGGAGCCCTGGCCTTCTACGCTGTAGCCTTCATGCCCTCGGCCTTCTTAACCGCTTCCTCAATGGTCCCAACCATGTAGAAAGCGGCCTCCGGCAAGTGATCATACTCGCCGGCGCAGATCGCCTTGAAGCTGCGCACCGTCTCGGCCACTGGCACCAGCACGCCGGGGAAGCCCGTGAACACCTCGGCGACGTGGAACGGCTGCGACAGGAAACGCTGGATCTTACGGGCCCGGGCGACGACCAGCTTATCCTCCTCCGACAGCTCGTCCATGCCCAGAATGGCGATGATGTCCTGCAGCGACTTGTAGGTCTGCAGAATGCGCTGGGTCTCGCGTGCCACCAGATAATGCTCCTCGCCGACCACGCGGGGATCGAGCGAGCGGGAGGTGCTGTCGAGCGGGTCGACCGCCGGGTAGATGCCAAGCTCGGCGATCGAGCGCGACAGCACGGTGGTAGCGTCCAGATGGGCGAACGAGGTCGCTGGCGCCGGGTCGGTCAGATCGTCGGCCGGCACGTAGATTGCCTGCACCGAGGTGATCGAGCCCTTGTTGGTCGAGGTGATGCGCTCTTGCAGCGCGCCCATGTCGGTGGCCAGCGTCGGCTGATAACCCACCGCGGAGGGAATGCGGCCTAGCAGGGCGGACACTTCGGCACCGGCCTGGGTGAACCGGAAGATGTTGTCGACGAAGAACAGCACGTCCTGGCCCTCGTCGTCGCGGAAGTATTCGGCCAAAGCCAGGCCGGACAGCGCGACGCGGTAGCGCGCACCCGGCGGTTCGTTCATCTGGCCATAGACCAGCGCCACCTTGGAACCCTCGGTGCTGCCGTTCTCGCCGAGCTTGATGACGCCGGCATCGACCATCTCGTGATACAGGTCGTTGCCCTCACGCGTGCGCTCGCCGACGCCGGCGAACACCGACACGCCGCCATGCGCCTTGGCGACGTTGTTGATCAGCTCCTGGATGAGCACGGTCTTGCCGACGCCAGCACCACCGAACAGGCCGACCTTGCCGCCCTTGAGGTAGGGGCAAAGCAAATCGACGACCTTGATGCCGGTGACCAGGATCTCGGTCGAGCTGGACTGCTCGTCGAAGGCGGGCGCATTGCGGTGGATCGGGTTGGTCTGGGTGGCGTTGACCGGTCCGCGCTCGTCGATCGGCTCGCCGATGACGTTGAGGATGCGGCCGAGGGTCGCGGGGCCGACGGGGACGCGGATGCCGGCGCCGGTATCGACCACTTCCTGGCCGCGCACCATGCCGTCGGTGGTGTCCATGGCGATGGCGCGGACGGTGCGCTCGCCCAGCTCCTGGGCCACTTCCAGCACCAGCTTGCGGTCGCCGATCATGCTGATCAGCGCGTTCTGGATAAACGGCAGGTCGCCGTCGAACTGCACGTCGACAACGGCACCGAGAACCTGCGTAACGCGGCCTACGTTATTCTTAGCCATGGTTAAGGCTCCTGTGACTTGGCACGAGCTGCTAGACCGCTTCGGCGCCCGAGATGATTTCGATCAGTTCGCTTGTGATGTTGGCCTGGCGCGCCCGGTTGTAGTTGAGCGTCAGCCGCTTAATCATGTCGCCAGCGTTGCGGGTGGCGTTGTCCATTGCCGCCATCCGCGCCCCGTGCTCACCGGCTGCACTTTCCAGCAGCGCGCGATACAGCTGGA
>JAYTTA010000125.1:0-8408 GCA_043745345.1 Acetobacteraceae bacterium
TTACCGGCCTCGATCTTGGCGATCCCAATGCGAAGCCGGACCGCGCGCCCCGCATCGGCATCTGCCAGGGCTTCGCCTGGGATCAGGCGTCGTCCGAAACCCAGGTGCTGCTGCAAAACGCAGCCACTGCCATGTCACGGTACGGTGCCGCCGTGGCCGACCACGACCTGCCAGCGTCTTTTGCCGAACTCGAAACCGCCCATCCGATCATCATGAACCACGAGAGCGCCCGCGCCGTCGGTTGGGAGCTAAGCCATCACCGCAATCAGATTTCCACAGCACTGCTGGAGAAGCTGGATTTCGGCCTTACCCGGACGCCCTTGGCGCGCGTCGGCGCCTATGAAACCTTCTCTCGCACTCAGGCCGGGTTCGCAGCGGCGATGGGGGACTTCGACATCCTCGTCACCCCCTCAGCCCAGGCCGAAGCGCCACGCGGCCTGGAGTGGACCGGCGATCCGGTGTTCAACTACGTCTGGACCAGCCTGCACGTGCCCTGCGTCACGGTGCCGGTAGGAACCGGGCCCAACGGTTTGCCGCTCGGCATCCAGATCGTCGGCCGCCAAGGCGACGACCGGCGCGTGCTGGCGTTGGCGCGTTGGGTGCAAGCGGCGCTCAGCTGATGTAGGGGGGAACACTTGCGCCTTCCGCCATCCTTCGCGGTGCCCAACCAACCGTGGAAGGTGCCAAGCGCTTTTCCGCCCTATACCCTACCGATTGGGTCGATTGTCGCTGCGCACGGGGATACCGGTCTGCTCGAAGCACACCCTGGCCAGCACCCGCACGCCATCCTCGATCACCTGGCGCGACGGCATCGCGAAGCACAGGCGCAAATAGGATTTCGCGCCGTCGCCATCGCACGACCATTCGGGTCCCGGGTTGAACGCCAGACCCGCCGCCGCCGCCGGCGCCACCAGGCCCCGCACGTCGACGCTGTCGGGCAGCTTCAGCCATAGGAAGATGCCGCCCTTGGGGTGGAAGATCTCAGCCGCGGTGCCGAACTCGCGCCGAATTGCCTCCTCCATGACGTTCAGCTTGTCCTCAAGCTCGATCGTCAGCCGGTCGATATGCGCCGCATAGTGCGAGGAGAAATATTCGGCGATCACCATCTGGTCCAGCGCGCCGGTGCCGCCATCGGATTTCAGCGCGATCGCCCGCGACAGCACCGACCACTCGGCCACCATGTAGCCAACCCGCAACGCCGGTGCCAGCGACTTTGAAAACGAACCGATATGGATCACCCGCGTCGGATCAAGCGCGTAAAGGGCAGGCGGCGCCTCCTCGCCCCACAACAAATCCGAGTAGCACTCGTCCTCGAAGATCGGCACGCCGTGCTGTTCCGCCAACGCCAGCAACTGGTAGCGGCGGTCCAGCGGCAGGATCGAGCCGGTCGGGTTCTGGATCGTGGGGATCGTATAGATGAAGCGCGGCTTGATGTCCTGTGCGGCAAGCTCCGCCAGCGAGGCCTCCAGCGCGTCTATCCGGATGCCGCCGTGGTCCAGCTCCATGCCGACGATCTTCAGTCCCAGCTTGCGGAACCGGGTGATCGCGCCGCCGTAGGAAAACCCCTCGACCAGGATGGTGTCGCCCGGCTGCGCCAGCATCCGGCAGACCAGGTCGATCCCCTGGCCGGAGCCGGTGGTGATCAGCACGTCGTCGGCGGTGCAGTCGATCGAGCGGCGCCGTTGCAGCTTTTGGGCGACGAACTCGCGCAGCCCTGGAAAACCCTGCGGCCCCAGCCCCATGTTGTAGATGGCGAGATTGGCGCCCTCCCGTTCGATCACACGCGCCGCTGCTTCGGCCAGCGCCCCGGTCGGGATCAGGGTCGGGTCGTTGTTGCCGCCGATGAAGAAATACGGCGGGAAGCCGGCCCACCGTGTGGCTGGCGGCGGCAGGTCGGCCATCAGCATCCCGGCATAGGCAAACGCGCCCTGGCTCCCCACGTCGTCCATCGAACGCCCCCATTTATCATTATCGTTGGCAGAAATCGTGATCCGGCAGGCGCGCCCGCGCAAGTCCCCGCCGGTTCTGGTTACGCCTTACGTGCTATGCTAGACCCCACACCTTCGCATGCTAAACCCATTACCTTCGCTCATGGCGATGCCGAAAACCCGCCCCGAATGGATCTGAGAATACCTTGAGCGACACGTCCGACACCACGCCGCCGCCGGAAGAACTGCACCCGGTGATGCTTGAGGAGGAGATGCGCCGGTCGTATCTCGATTACGCGATGTCGGTCATCGTCTCTCGCGCCCTGCCCGACGCGCGCGACGGGCTGAAGCCGGTGCACCGACGCATTCTGTATGCGATGCAGGAGGCCGGCTACACCTCCGACAAGCCGTATCGGAAATCCGCCCGCGTCGTCGGCGAGGTGATGGGCAAGTACCATCCGCACGGCGACGCCTCGATCTACGACGCCCTTGTGCGCATGGCGCAGCCGTTCTCGATGCGCACCCTGCTGATCGACGGCCAGGGCAATTTCGGCTCGGTCGACGGCGATCCGCCGGCGGCGATGCGCTACACCGAGGTCCGCATGGCCCGCGCCGCCGGGCTGCTGCTGGCCGACATCGACCGCGACACCGTTGATTTCCAGGCTAACTACGACGATAGCGAGCACGAGCCGAAGGTTCTGCCGGCGAGCTTCCCCAACCTGCTGATCAACGGCGCCAGCGGCATCGCCGTCGGCATGGCGACCAACATCCCGCCGCACAACCCGACTGAGATCATCGACGCTGCCCTCGCTTTGATCGCCGAGCCCGACACCTCGCTCGAGGACCTGATGCGAATCGTCCCGGGCCCTGATTTCCCGACCGGCGGCATCATACTGGGGCGCGCCGGGATCCGTTCGGCGTTCGAGACCGGACGCGGATCGGTGATGATCCGCGCCCGCGCCACGATCGAGGAGATTCGAAAAGATCGTGACGCGATCGTCATCACCGAACTGCCATATCAGGTGAATAAAGCCGTTCTGCAGGAGCGCATCGCCGAGCTGGTCCGTGCCAAGCAGATCGAGGGCATTTCCGACATCCGCGACGAAAGCGACCGCTCCGGCATGCGGGTGGTGATCGAGCTCAAGCGCGATGCCACCGGGGAAGTGGTGCTGAACCAGCTTTATCGCTTCACCCAGCTGCAGACCAGCTTCGGCGTCAACATGCTGGCGCTGGATGCCGGTCGCCCACGCCAGATGGGCCTTCGTGACGCGCTGGCCTGCTTCATCCGGTTCCGCGAGGATGTCATCCTGCGCCGCGCCCGGTTCGAGCTGATGAAGTCGCGCGAACGCGGCCATCTGCTGCTCGGCTTGGCGATGGCCGTCGCCAACATCGACGACGTGATCCGCATCATCCGCGCTAGCCCAGACGCCGCCACCGCGCGCGCCGCACTGATGGAGCAGCCCTGGCCGTCGGGCGATATCGGCGTGCTGCTGGCGCTGATCGACGATTTTCGAAACACCATCTCTGCCGACGGCACCGTGCGCCTCACCGAGGACCAGGCGCGCGGTATCCTGGAACTGCGCCTTGCCCGCCTCACGGGCCTGGAGCGTGAAAAGATCCAGGCCGAGCTGACCGAGGTCGGCGCTCGTATCCGCGACCTGCTCGATATCCTTTCCTCCCACATCCGCCGTATGGATGTGATGCGCGACGAGCTGGCCGCAGCGCGCGCCGAGATCGGCTCGCCACGCCTGACCGAAATCGCCGACGGCATCGCCGACCAGGACGACGAGAGTCTGATCGAGCCGGGCCAAATGGTGGTGACGATCACCCGCGACGGCTTCATCAAGCGCACGCCGCTGGAGACCTACCGCGCCCAGAACCGCGGCGGGCGCGGGCGCAGCGGTGCGGGCACCCGCGGCGACGACATCGTCATGCGCAGCTTCAACGCGCATACTCACCAGTGGGTGCTATTTTTCTCGTCCGGCGGTCAGGCGTTTCGGCAAAAAGTGTGGCGTCTGCCAGAAGCCAGCCCGACCGCGAAGGGCCGCGCGCTGGTCAATCTGCTGCCCGAACTCGGCGCCGACAACATCACCGCGGTGCTGCCGTTGCCGCAGGATGAGAGCCTGTGGGACAGCCTGCACCTGATCTTCGCCACGCGTTACGGCAATGTCCGCCGCAACCGGCTTTCCGACTTTCGCAACGTGCGCGCCTCCGGCCTAATCGCCATGAAGCTGGACGAGGATGACCGGCTGATCGGTGTCGCCACTTGCCGCGAGGGCGATGACGCGATGCTGGCTTCGCGCGCCGGCAAATGCATCCGGTTCCAGATCAGCGAGGACAATCTTCGCGTCTTCGCGGGGCGTGACAGTGACGGCGTGCGCGGCATTCGGCTGGCGCCCGGCGGCGGATCGAAGGCGCGTGACGAGGTCATCAGCCTGTCCGTGCTGCGCCATGTTGAGGCCTCGCCTGGCGAGCGCATCGCCTACCTCAAATACGCCTCTCAGAAACGCCGTAACGGTGCCGCCGAGGAAGAGATCGAGGCTGCCGCGGAGCCCGTCGAGATCGACGAAGTCGTGGCCGATGAAACCATCTCGCCCGAGCGCATTGCCGAACTTGAAGCCTCTGAGGAGCTATTGCTGACCGTGACCGATGGCGGCTTCGGCAAACGGTCCTCCGCCTACGATTACCGGGTCACCGGGCGTGGCGGGCAGGGGATCGCCAATGTTTCCCTCTCCAAGCGCAGCGGCCAGGCCGTTGCAGCCAGCTTCCCGGTTCGCATGGGCGATGATGTGATGCTGATGACCGACGGCGGCCGCCTGATCCGGCTGCGCGGCGATGAAATCCGCATCACCGGCCGCCAGGCGATGGGCGTCATGCTGTTGCGGCTCAACGCCGACGAGCACGTCAATTCGGTGTTCCCGATCGTCGATGACGGCATCGCCGACGACCTTGACGAGCCCGCCGAGGAGCTGCCGCCAGCGATCGACGTGGCACCTTCGGAGACCGACCCGGATGAGTGAGCCGCCCAGCAATCGCCAGCGCACTGGCGTCTATCCCGGCACCTTCGATCCCGTTCATAACGGTCATATCGACATAATCGGCCGCGCTGCGCGGCTGATGGGTCGGCTGGTGATCGGCGTATCCAAAAGCTCCGGCAAGGGGCCGTTGTTCTCGCTGGAAGAACGCTTGGAACTTGTGCGGGCCGAGATGGCGCCAATCATCGAGCGCAACGGCACGGTGATCGAGGTGGTCGCCTTTGAAGGGCTTCTGGTCGACTTCGCACGCAAGGTCGGCGCCAGCATGATCGTGCGCGGGCTGCGCACCGTTTCCGATTTCGACTATGAATTCCAGATGGCCGGCATGAACTACCGGATGGCGCCGGACGTTGAGACCGTGTTCCTGCTGGCCAGCGAAACCCACCAGTTCATCGCCTCCCGCCTGGTCAAGGAAGTGGCCAAGTTGGGCGGCGATATTTCTACCTTCGTACCCGTCAATACCCTTAAACACACCGTCGCCAAGCTTGGGCGGGCATAGCGCCGACTTCCGCGGAGACATCCATGCTCACACGCCGTTCTTTCGCCGCCCGGTCGGTTGCCGGGTTGGCAGCCACTTTTGCAATGGGAACCATCATGTCCGAGACCGCCGACGCCCAGCCGACGCTGGACCCCGAGAACACTCTATATATGGACCTGAAGGGTGGCCGTGTGGTGATCCAGCTGCTGCCCGACCTTGCGCCTATGCACGTTGCACGGGTCAAAGAGCTGGCGCGCAAAGGCTTTTACAACAACACACCGTTCCACCGCGTGATCGAAGGCTTCATGGCCCAGGGTGGCGATCCGACCGGCACCGGCACCAGCGGCAGCGACCTGCCCGACCTCAAGGCCGAGTTTACCACCAAGAAGCGCTTTCTGCGCGGCACCGTCGGTGCGGCCCGCACCAGCAATCCGGATAGCGCCAACAGCCAGTTCTACATAATGTTCGCGCCCGCGCCGAATTTGGATGGACAATACACCATCTGGGGCCAAGTAGTGTCTGGGATGGAATACGTCGACGCCATCAAGCGCGGCGCTGGTGGCAGCGGCTCTGTGACCAACCCCGACCGTATCGTCAAGGTTCAGGTGGCTGCCGACGCGAAGTAGCCTTGACCTGAAACGTCGCCTGTTGTTGTAGGCACCGTCTGTGAGCCCGTAGCTCAGCTGGTAGAGCACGAGACTTTTAATCTTGGGGCCTTGGGTTCGAATCCCAACGGGCTCACCACATCCCAAGCAGAAGCTGTGGGGCTCTGCCCCAAACCCCGCCAAAGGGCGTCGTCCCTTGTGACTCCGTCTTTTAGTCGGGCGGGGTCAGGGGCAGATCCCCAGCCTTCCCCATCATTAACGAAACCCGCCCGGACGCCTTACGAATGAGCTCCGGGATAGCCGCCGCCTCCGGCAGGTTATGCCAATACTTGCGTGGCATCTCCGAGGTCATGGCGCCGATCTTGAGCCGGGCCGGATTGAAGATGGCGCTGAAATAAGCACGCCAATACGCTTCCAGAGCATCGTCGTCCGGCACGTCGGCGCGGTTGGCACCGGGCGTGAAGCGCATATCGGCGCCGTTCCAATGCGCGCAGCGATCCGGCGTCAGGATCGACCAAGTCATGGTCGCGAACCGGCGCACGAAAAAGCCGGCGTTGGCCTCGACGATGTAATGGCCGGGCTCGAACCAGGCGACATGGCGCGTTCCCTCGGATTCCTGCACGACGCGAAACCGCACGAAGGCGCGCATCTTGTGGGTATCGCGGCGCACTGCCTGCGCCATCCGTTGAACACGCTGCACCTGAGGGTCGGTGACCTGATCCAGAAGATGCCGCTCGCCGCCATGGGCGCGCCACAGCAGCCGGTACAACAGCGCGAACCGGGCGGGGTCGCGCGCCTGGATCACGGTCTGACTGAGCTCGACCAAGGCCTTCGGAACGTTGAACGTGGCGTTGCCGTTCGGTGGCGCACTGTCGGTGGCGAACAGGTCATCGGGCGTCCCCACCGACCAGACAACGTCTTCCGGAGCCACGCCCCGCAGCACCAGTGACCGCGCGGCGGCGCGCCAACCCGGCCAATCCGCCTCGCCGGCCAGCACGATGGACTGCATCAGGCAAACATATCGGCTTGTGCCGGTTTCGGCGCCAAGCGCTGGCGCAGCCGCTCACTGTCGAGGACCGCGCCAGGATGGTGGCCCTGGGCGACAACGAACGCGCTGATCTTGGCCAGGGGTAAACGAAGCCGCGCCAGGTCCTCCATCGTCACGCAACGATGTCGGCGCGCCTTCAGAATCGAGTTGACCGATTTCACGCCAATGCCCGGAATGCGCAGCAGCCTCTCGCGCGGGGCGGTATTCACATCCACCGGAAAACAGTCACGATGCGCCAGCGCCCAGGCCAGTTTCGGGTCCATCGTCAGGTCGAGGTTGCCGGCACCGTCGGTTTCCAGTTCCGGCGCCGAAAACCCGTAAAACCGCATCAGCCAGTCCGCCTGGTAAAGCCGGTGCTCGCGGACCAGGGGCGCCTGGATCGGCGGCAGCTTGGCCGAGGCATCGGGGATCGGACTGAATGCCGAGTAATACACCCGGCGCAACCCGTAGGCGCCATACAGGTCGGTGCTGAGTGACAAGACATCGCGGTCAGAACTGGCATCGGCGCCGACGATCATCTGCGTGCTCTGTCCGGCGGGGGCGAACCGCGGGCCGCGGCGATCGGCCCGGGCCTCGTCGATGCGCGCCTTCATGCGGTCCATGGACTGGCGGATGCGGGGCAGGTTCTTCTCCGGCGCCAGCGCGGCCAGTCCCGGCTCGGTCGGCAGCTCGACATTGATGCTGAGCCGATCGGCATAGCGCCCTGCCTCCGCGAGCAACGCCGGATCGGCATCGGGAATCGTCTTCAGATGGATGTAGCCGCGAAAGCCATGCTCCTCACGCAGCACGCGCGCGACGCGCACCACTTGCTCCATCGTGTAGTCCGGGTTGCTGATGATGCCGGAGCTGAGGAACAGCCCCTCGATGCAGTTACGCCTGTAGAACCCAAGCGTGAGGGTCACGACCTCCTCGACCGTGAAGCGCGCGCGGCGCACGTTCGAGGATTTGCGGTTGATGCAATACAGGCAGTCGTAGACGCAGGAATTGGTCAGCAGGATCTTCAGCAGCGAGATGCACCGGCCGTCCGGTGCGTAGGCATGGCAGATGCCCATACCCTCGGTCGAGCCGATGCCATCCTTGGCGCCGTGCGAACTACGCTTCTCTGTGCCGCTGGAAGCGCAGGAGGCGTCGTATTTGGCAGCGTCTGCCAGGATTTCGAGTTTTTTGAGAAGGTCCATAATCACGTTTTGTTCTAATCACGAACGTGCTCGGATGCAAGGTGTTCCAAACTATCGTGCGCGCGATCCAGCCCTGAACCGCCGTTCGAGAAAGCCGCCAGCCAGGGAAAAGACGAGGCAGCAGACGAAGAAAAGT
>JAYTTA010000126.1:0-2291 GCA_043745345.1 Acetobacteraceae bacterium
ACCTCGGTACCGCCGGCGATCGACCTGACCCATGACCGCGTCACCTGGGCCGAGATCGTTGAGCGCAACACACCGGCGATGCCGCGGCTGGTTTCCCCCCAGCACGACGACCTGGCGCTGCCGGCGTTGCAGAACCGGCTCGATGCCGAGGCCGCCGCGCAGCGTGCGGCGCCGCAGGCCGCCTTCACCCCCGGCTCGGGCGAGCTGCCGCCGCGCAACGCCGCCGATATTGCCTGGTCCGAGTACAACCACCACTGGGCCGGCCTGTTCGTGGTCGTGATCGGCCTGCTGGCGCTGGCCAACCAGGCCGGGCTGCGCGCGGCGCGCCACTGGCCGCTGGTGTTCCTCGGCCTCGCGGTGTTCCTGTTCCTGCGCTCCGACCCCGAGGTCTGGCCGCTCGGCGAACAGGGCTTCTTCGCCAGTTTTCGCGACGTAGAAGTCCTACAGCATCGGGTTTTCGTGGTCCTGATCACGGCCTTCGCGTTCTTTGAGTGGCGGGTCCGCACCGGCTCGGCAAAGCCGGGCGGCTGGACATCGCGCCACGGCGCGCTGGTGTTCCCGATCGTCACCTTCCTGGGCGGCGTGCTGCTGCTGACCCACAGTCACGCTATCGCCAACGTCCGCGATCAGCTGCTGGTCGAGATCACCCACACGCCGATTGCGCTGGCCAGCATCGCCGCCGGATGCGCGCGCTGGCTGGAGCTTCGCCTCAACCCCCCCGCCAGCCGCATCGCCGGGTGGGTGTGGCCCGCGTGTTTTATCTTCATCGGCGCCATGCTCATGCTGTACCGTGAAGCCTGAAAGGTTCCAGACATGACCAATCCAGACATGACCCACTACGTGATCCCGCCGCCCGCCACCGTGGCCGTGCCCGTCGCCGGCGGCGGGTCGTTTCCCGTACGCCGCGTTTTCTGCGTCGGCCGCAACTACGCCGAGCACACCCGCGAAATGGGCGGCGATCCCAACCGCGAGCCGCCGTTCTTCTTCATGAAGCCGGCCGACGCGCTGCTCGCCGGCAACGCCGACATGCCGTATCCACCGGCCAGCGAGGACCTCCACCACGAGATGGAGCTGGTGGTGGCGATCGGCACCGGCGGCGTGGACATCCCGGAGGCCAGCGCGCTCGACCACGTCTGGGGCTACGCAGTCGGCCTCGACATGACCCGGCGCGATGTCCAGAACGTCGCCCGCAAGGCCGGCCGGCCTTGGGACATGGGCAAGGGTTTCGACCACTCGGCGCCGATCGGTGATATTTTTCCCGCGGCGAAGATTGGCCATCCCGAGACCGGCACGATCGAGCTCCGTGTCAACGGCGCCGTCCGTCAGACCTCCGACATCTCCAAGATGATCTGGAACATTCCGGAAACCATTTCCTACCTGTCCCGTCTGGTCGCACTGGCGCCGGGCGATCTGATCTTCACGGGCACGCCCGAAGGCGTCAACGCCGTGGTTCGCGGCGACGTGCTCGAAGGCTCGGTCGCCGGCGTCGGCAGCCTGCGCACCCGCATCGTCTGAGCCGGTGCGCATCGTCACCTGGAACATCAACTCGCTGCGGCTGCGCCTGCCGCTGCTGCCCAGGCTGATTGCCGACTTCGATCCCGACGTCATCTGCTTGCAGGAAACCAAGGTCCCGGACGAGCTTTTCCCCCTGGAACCCGTCCTGGCGCTAGGCTACCGCCACGTCATCCACGCCGGCATGAAGGGCTATAACGGCGTCGCCATCCTGTCCCGGCTGCCGCTCAACCGGCTGCATCTGGCGCCCGACTGGTGCGGCAAGCAGGACTGCCGGCACATCTCCGCCGAAATCGACGCCAAAGGCGGCCCGATCGAGCTGCACAACTTCTACATCCCGGCCGGCGGCGACGTCGCCGACCGCGAGCTCAACGTCAAGTTCGGCCACAAGATGGATTTTCTGTCCGAGGCGCAGAACTGGTTCGCCGCCCGCACCAATCTGTCCCGCACCGTGCTGGTCGGCGACCTCAACGTGGCCCCGCTGGAGCACGACGTCTGGAGCCATAGACAGCTGCTCACCGTCGTCAGCCACACCCCGGCTGAGACCGAACGCCTGCTATCCTGGCAGGCCGAAACCTTCGTCGACGCGCTGCGCCACTTCGTTCCGGCCAGCGAAAAGCTCTATACTTGGTGGTCGTACCGCAACCAGAACTGGCGGATCGCCAACCGTGGCCGCCGGCTCGACCACATCTGGGCGACGCCCGACCTGCAAGGCAAGCTGCGCCGCCACGCCATCCTGCAGGATGCGCGCGACTGGCCGCAGCCCTCCGACCATGTCC
>JAYTTA010000127.1:0-8398 GCA_043745345.1 Acetobacteraceae bacterium
CGCGCTGGACGGCGGCTAAAGCTGCCGGGCATGCGTTGGTGTATTGGCAGCAGGGGGTTCAGGGCTGGGAGAAGAAAGCATAGGCATGGGGCTCTGCCCCAAACCTCGCCGGGGTAGTGCCCCGGGACGCATCCGGAAGTAGGGGGGTTCAAAGGGGCGACGGCCCCTTTGCAGGGTTTGGGGCAGAGCCCCATGCTTTCTTGCCTACGGCGTAAGCCGGGCCTTCAACCACACACATGCGTCGTTCATTGCCGCTCGCGTCGTATCGATGCGGTCATACCAAAAGAAAAAGCCATGGTTCATGCCGTCGTAGCGCTTGAGCTGGGTCGGCACGCCGGCCGCTATCAGCTTGGCGGCGTAGTGCTCGCCCTCGTCGCGCAACGGATCGTATTCGGCGGTCAGCACGAAGGCGGGCGGTAATTTCGAGTGGTCCGACGCCCGGATCGGCGACACATGCGGGTCGGTCGCGTCGGCCGGGCCGCGCAGGTACTGGCCGATGAACCAGCGCATGCCCTCGGCGGTCAGGCCGTAGCCCTCGGCGTTCTCGGCATAGGAGGCTGCCTCGGCGCCGGCATCGGTGACCGGATAGATCAGCAGCTGAGCGGCGATCGGCGGGCCGTTCTCGTCGCGCAGCCGGAGCGCCGCCACCGCGGCCAGATTACCGCCCGCGCTGTCGCCGGCGATCGCGACGCGGGCCGGGTCGGCGTGCAGCGCGTCGGCGTTCGCCACCGCCCAGCGCGTGGCGGCCAGGCAGTCCTCCAGCCCGGCGGGAAACCGGTGCTCGGGAGCCAGCCGGTAGTCGACCGACACCACCACCGCGCCGACACCGTCGCACAGCAGCCGGCACATCATGTCGTGGGTGTCGAGCGAGCACAGGACGAAGCCGCTGCCGTGGTAGAAGACGATCATCGGGAATTTCTTACCCCCGTGCGGCGTGTAGATGCGCAGCCTCAGCGCGCCGCCCGGGCCTTCGATGTTTCGTTCGGAAATGTCAGCCAGCGGCACCCGCCGGTTGCCGAAGGCGCGCTGCTTCCCGAACGCGACGCGCACCACCTCGATCGGCAGGGTTTGCATCGCCGGCGTGCCCTTTGCGGCATCGAGCATCGACTGGATCTCTGGATGGACCGGCATGGCGTTCCCCGTTCGCTTTGGCATTATTGCGCGTCAGAGGCGGCGGCGCGTCAACCCGACCTGGTTCCGAACGCCCGGCCATAGCCGTGGATGCCCCAGCGTCTTGCCGCGCAGCGTGCCACCGACGCCGATCTGCCATCGTTCGGCCTGCAACGCTGCCGTCTGCTGCGGGATCTGGCGCACCGCGGCCAGCGCCAGCGCCCAGGTCAGTTCCGCCGCCGCGTAGGATGGGTTCCGGCATGCGGATCGGACGACACGATCACGCCCAGCCGGGTACAGGCCGCAATGTCGATATGAGGATAGACGCTACGCTGGCTGATCAACTTCAGGCCTGGCAACCGGTCAAGCAGGTTCGCGCCGATTTTCGTGCGCTCCCGGATCAAAACCAGAGCTTCGACGCCGGCCAAGCTGTGACGTCGGCTCAAACTCGAACTTCTCGGGTTCGGTCTGATCCAATAAGTCCAAGATTGTCGGCTTGTTACCGGTTACGGGTGCGAAAGCCTCCGGGCACTACGGCAGCTGAGCAGGTTTTTCAGGCTGCATGGTAACTGCTCCGTTTCAACAAAAGTTCTGTCTCAGGCAAGACAGTGACTTCTTTAGCTCATCTGCGGCGCCATCGCCTCCTCGAGTACCGCCTCGGCGGTCATCCAGGCGCTTTCGGCGTCGGCGACGGCCTTCTTGATCGCGGCCATGCGCGCGGTCGCCGCCGTTACCTCGGTTTTGCGGCTTGGTATGTAGAGGTCCGGATTGGCGAGCTTGGCTTCCAGCAGCTTTCGTTCGACCGACAGCCGGGCGACGCGCGCCTCGGCATCCTTGACCTGCTTTCGCAGCGGCGCCAGGGCGGCACGGGCCTCGGCCCGCTCGCGCCGATCGTCGCGCTTGTTGCCGGCATCGGCTTTCGGCGTGGTGCGGGCGCGGTCGGCTAGAAGGACGCGGTACTCGTCGAGGTCGCCGTCGTAGCTCTTGACGGTGCCGTCGGCGACCAGCCACAGCCGGTCAGCGACCAGCTCGACTAGATGCGGGTCATGGGTGATCAGCAACACAGCGCCGGAGAAATCAGCCAGCGCCTTGACCAGCGCGTCGCGCGCGTCGATGTCGAGGTGGTTGGTCGGTTCGTCGAGGATCAGAAGTTGCGGCGCATCACGCGTCGCCAGTGCCAGCAGCAGCCGCGCCTTCTCGCCGCCGGACAGTTTTTTTACTGTTGTCTCGGCGCGGTCGGCGTCCAGCCCGAACCTGGCGAGCTGCGCGCGGACCTGCGGCGGCAGCGCCTTGGGCAGCGCGCGCGCCATGTGGCCGATCGGCGTGTCGTCCATCGCCAGGTCGTCTTCCTGGTGCTGGGCGAAGTAGCCGACCCGCAGCCGCGGGCCGCGGCGGACCTCGCCAGACATCGGCTCCAGCCGGCCGGCGAGCAGCTTGGCAAAAGTCGATTTGCCGTTACCGTTGGCGCCGAGCAGCGCGATGCGATCATCCATGTCGACGCGCAACGACAGATCGCGCAGCACCGCCGTGTTGTCATAGCCGACCGTCACCCGGTCGAGCGAAAGTATCGGCGGCGACAGATGCGCGGGCTCGGGGAAGGCGAACTTGGTGGGCGTGTCGTCGATGACGCTTTCCAGCTGCGGCATCCGGGCCAGCGCTTTGACCCGCGATTGCGCTTGGCGCGCCTTGGAGGCCTGGGCGCGGAACCGGTCGACGAAGGCCTGCATGTGGGCGCGCTCGGCGGCGATCTTCTCCACCGCGCGGTTCTGTTGCATGGCGCGCTCGGTGCGTATGCGCACGAACTCGTCGAAGCCGCCCGGCGTCAGCGAGATCTTTCCCCGGTCCAGATGCGCAATGCTGTCCACCGCGCGGTCCAGCAAGCCGCGATCGTGGGACACGACCACCGCGGCGCCGGGAAACTTCGCCAGCCAGCTTTCGAGCCAGATGGTGGCCTCAAGATCGAGATGGTTGGTCGGTTCGTCCAGCAGCAACAGGTCGGGGTTGGCGAACAGGGCCGTCGCCAGCGCGACCCGCATCCGCCAGCCGCCGGAGAATGACGAGACCGGCCTGCCCTGCTGTTCCTCGTTGAAGCCAAGACCGGCCAGGATCACCGCCGCGCGCGCCGGTGCCGCGTCGGCGCCGATGGCGCGCAGCCGCTCATGGACCTCGGCCAGCCGGTGCGGATCGGCCGCCTCGACCTCTGCCAGCAGCGACAGCCGCTCAGGATCGCCTTCCAGCACCGTCTCCAGCAGCGACTGCTCGCCGGACGGCGCCTCCTGGCGGACCTGCGCCATGGTGGCGCGCGAGGCCAGCCGGATCTGGCCGCCATCGATCGCCAGCTCGCCTGAGATCGCCTTCAGCAGGGTGGATTTGCCGGCGCCATTGCGCCCGACCAGGCCGATACGGCGGCCGGGATCGATTGTCAGGTCGGCCTCGTTCAAAAGGGTACGGCCGCCGAGGCGGATGGTGATGCCGGAGATGATGAGGAGACTCATGCGCGGTTATTAGGGCGGACGGCCATATTGCCGCAATGGGCTTGCCGCATTGCGGCATAGGCATTAAAGCCGGCCGCCGGACCGCTACGTCTCGGTTGTCGCAATCAGGGGACCGTCATGGCGAGCGAACGCACCTTTTCCATCCTTAAGCCCGATGCCACGCGGCGCAACCTGACCGGCCGGATAAACACCTGCCTGGAGGAGGCCGGCCTGCGCATCGTCGCGCAAAAGCGCATTCACATGAGTATCGCGCAGGCGGAATCCTTCTACGGCGTGCACAGCGGGCGCGGCTTCTTTCGTGAGCTGGTCACCTTCATGACCTCCGGCCCGGTCGTGGTCCAGGTGCTGGAAGGCGAGAACGCTGTTGCCGCCTACCGCGACATCATGGGTGCCACCAACCCCGCGCAGGCCGCCGCCGGCACCATCCGCGCCCAGTTCGCCGAAAGCATCGAGGCCAACTCGGTGCACGGATCGGACAGCGCCGAGAACGCCGCCACCGAAATCTCCTACTTCTTCGCCGGCACCGAAATCGTCGGCTGACCGCTGGGCCGCGCCATGTTCGTGCAAATCACGGCGCTGCTGGCCCGTGTCCTGCTCAGCGCCATCTTCCTGATTTCCGGCACCCTGAAGCTGATCATGCCGACGGCGGCGATCGCCTCCATCGCCAAGCTGCATATGCCGCTGCCGGCGCAGCTTGCCTGGCTGGTCGCAGTCCTGATCGAACTTGGCGGCGGGCTGTGCGTGCTGCTCGGCTACCGGACCCGGCCGGCCTCGATCATGCTGGCGGGGTTCTGCATCGTAACCGGGCTGCTGGTGCACTACCATCCCGGCAGCCAGGATCAGATGACACATTTCATGAAGGACCTGGCCATAGCCGGCGGCTTCCTGCAGTTGGCGGCGACCGGACCTGGGCGGTTCGTTCTTGCCAGGGGTAGAAACGCCACCTGGTGACCAGGAGGACCCCGCCGTTTCGAGGCTGCAGCCGCTCACACAGCTGAATGACCGCCGCCGCCGGCTGGCCTGGCTGCGGCGCGGCATCGCCATTTCGCTGCTGCTGCATCTGGCCATCGTCGCCGCCATCGTCCTGTTCACGCTTGAGCGAAAACAGGAGGAGCCGACCGCCTCCAACCCGGTGACGATTGTGTTCGAGCCGAGCCCGCCAAGCGGCACCAAGCCGGCCAGGACCGGCGAGAGCGCAACGCCGGCGCCCGAGATCGGCCCCGTCGCGCCGTTGCCGCCAAGCCCGCCACCACCTGCCATTCAGGCGCCGCCACCGATGCCGGTGCCACCCATGCCGCCCATGCCGCTGGCGCCACCCACGCCGCCAGTGCCCCTAGTTCCGCCACCGCCGCCATCCGTAGCCGAGGCCGCGCCGAAACCCCCGCCGCGGCCGTCACCACCGGTGCCGTCGCGCCCACCGGCCGCACCACGACTCACGCAACCAGGATCGGAATTCTCGGCGCCGATGAACTTCTCATTCGGCGGCCCGCCCTCATCCGCCCGGCTACGGCCCTCTGGCCGGCCAAACGCCGTAGACACCACGATCGGCGCGGCGGCGGCGAACACGCCCGGCCCACCGCCAACGGACACCGGCCGCAGCGATCCGTCGATGAAGATGACCGGCGCCCAGGTCGGGTCGGACTGGTACACGATGCTGCACCAATGGTGGGAACAGCACAGCTTCTATCCGGAGCAGGCCGCCCGACTTGGCGAGGACGGCACCGTCCGGCTCCACATGGTGGTCGATAGAAACGGTAACGTGTCCGGACTTCAGCTGATCGGCCGATCCGGCTCGCAATGGCTTGATCTGGGCGCGCAGTCGGTATTTCGTGGCGCCAAGCTGCCGCCGTTTCCGCCGAACACACCGGAAAGCCAGGGTAATCTGGACGTGACGATCCGTTACTTCCTGCTCCGGCAATAGAGTGTGATCCCCATCATCCGACACCGACTGCGAGGCGTCCGGTTTTGTCAGGCAGTCCGGCGGTAACGCCCTCGCAGCCGATTTTGAAGATCGCGTCTTAGCGGCCGATCTCATACCAGAGGCCGAGATAGTGCTGCAGTTCGACCGGTTTCGAGGGCTGCGGCACGTTGAGGCTGCCGGAAATCCGGGCTTTTATGCCGCTGCGGCGACAAATACCGGCATGATGGCGGCGCGGGAGGAAATCGATCGGATCGTGCGGCGTCAACGGCACTTGGGATCGAGCGTTCCCGCTTGCTTCACGCGCCGATCACAGCGGCAGATGAAGGAACTGGTTAAAGGCGCTCCTGCAATAATCGGAGAACGCCTCACCATCGACAAAGCCGCGTTTGCGATAGAGCGCGAGCGCCGCATCGAATGCCGGTCCAATTCCCGTCTCCAGGCTCAACCGGGTCATACCCGCCATCCTGGCCTCGGCGATGATGTGGTCCAACAGCAGCGCGGCGACACCGCGGCGAACGTGATCCGGATGGGTCCGCATCGACTTCAACTCGCCGGTGCCATCCTCCAACACCTTCAATGCACCGATGCCGACGATTTCGGTGTTGTTCCAGACCGACCAGACCGTGACCTCGGGCACCCGAAGCCCCGACAGGTCCAAGGCGAAAACATGGCCAGGCGGCGAGCTGGCGTGCATGCCCGCAAGATGCAGCGCCAGCAACGCCCGGGTTGGCTCGCCGGAAAGGTCATCCTTGCGGATATGGAACATGCCGAGACCTGATTCTGGACGACGTAGGCAGGAAAGCATGGGGCTCTGCCCCAAACCCCGCTAAGGGGCCAGCCCCTTATAACCCGCTCGTTAAGGTTGGGCGCACCGGGGCGCTACCCCGGCGGGGTTTGGGGCAGCGCCCCATGCTTCCTAAGCCGCGACCCGCTCCGCCCGTATATCCTTGATATCGCGGAAACTAAGCGATGGCGCCAATTCGGCGCTGCGGCGCATCATGAACGCCGAGGTCGCCAGGAACACCGGGTCGCCATCGACGTCGTCGGCCATAGCGCTGCGGTTTTCGGCAACGAACCGATCGAGCGCCACCCGGTCGTCCGACGAAACCCATCGCGCCAGCGAGTACGGCACCACGTCGAAGCCAATTTTCACGCCGTATTCCGCCATCATCCGCGACAGCAGCACATCGAGCTGCAAGGTGCCGACTACGCCGACCATCGGCGGCGCGCCGTCCTGCGGGCGGAACAACTGGACCACGCCCTCCTCGGCCAGCTCTTGCAATGCCTGGCGCAGTTTCTTGGCCTTCATCGCGTCGTCCAGCCGGACGCGCCGCAGGATTTCGGGCGCAAAGTGCGGCACGCCGACGAAGTTGATATCGTCGCCCTCGGTCAGCGTGTCGCCGATCCGCAGAGTGCCGTGGTTGGGAATGCCGACCACGTCGCCGGCGAACGCCTCCTCGGCGATTTCCCGCTCACGCGCGAAGAAGAATTGCGGGGCATGCAGGGGAATGGTCTTGCCGGTGCGGACCTGCTTCAGCTTCATGCCGCGCACCAGCCGGCCCGAGCAGACGCGCGCGAAAGCGATGCGGTCGCGGTGGTTGGGGTCCATGTTAGCCTGGATCTTGAACACGAGGGCGGTCAGCGCCGGCTCCGTCGCCTCGACGATGCGCTTGTCGGCCGGCTGATTTCTCGGCTTCGGCCCATACTCGACCAGGCCGTTGAGTAGGTCGGCGACGCCGATCTCGCGGATTGCGCTGCCGAAATACACGGGGGTCAGATGTCCAGCGGCAAACGACGCCGCGTCGAACTCCGGCAAGGCAGAACGGGCGAGATCGACCTCGTCGGCCATCGCTACCATGCGCGGGTCGGACTGCTCCAGGTCCCGGAGCATATGCAGCTCACGCGTGCGAAGATCATACGTTCCGGCGAACTCGTTGGCGCGGCCGATCGGCCAGGTGACGGGTGCGGTGTCCAGCGCCAGGGTGCTGGCGACCTCATCCAGCAGATCAAACGGATCGCGCGCCTCGCGGTCCATCTTGTTGATGAAGGTGACGATCGGGATGTCGCGCAGCCGGCAGATCTCGAACAGTTTTCGCGTGCGCGCCTCGATGCCCTTGGCGGCGTCGATCACCATCACCGCGGAGTCGACCGCCGTCAGCGTGCGGTAGGTGTCTTCGGAAAAGTCCTCGTGCCCGGGGGTGTCGAGCAGGTTGAACACGCAGCCGCGATACTCGAACGTCATCACCGAGGTGACGACGGAAATGCCACGCTCACGCTCGATGCCCATCCAGTCGGACCTTGTCCGCCGCCGCTCGCCCTTGGCGCGCACGTTGCCGGCCAGCTGAATGGCGCCGCCTGCCCTCAGCAGCCGCTCGGTGAGCGTCGTTTTGCCCGCATCGGGATGCGAGATGATGGCGAACGTTCTTCGGCGGGCGATCTCGGTGGTCAGGTTGGTCATGGCACCCTCAGGAGGAAGAAGGCCGGGGCTCTGCCCCTGACCCCGTCAAAGGCGGAGCCTTCGAAATCCATCCGTTTAGATACGCATTCGGGCCAGTCGCAGGCCATGGTTGCAAGTGCAGCGATGGGATGGATTTTCAAGGCTCCGCCTTGAACGGGCTCCAGGGGTAGAGCCCCTGGCCTTCTTACCTGGAATAAAATTCCACCACCAAGTTCGGTTCCATCTGCACCGGATACGGCACGTCGGACAGTTTCGGCGCCCGCAGGAACCGGCCTTTCATGGCGCGGTGGTCGATCTCGACGTATTCCGGCACGTCGCGCTCGCCGGTCTGCGAGGCGTCCAGCACCATCGCCAGCTGCTTGGATTTCTCCTTGACCTCGATGATGTCGTTGTCGCGGACCAGAAAAGACGGAA
>JAYTTA010000128.1:0-2287 GCA_043745345.1 Acetobacteraceae bacterium
ACCACCTTCAGCATGCCGCGCAGTGTCGGGTCGCTGTTGATCACCCGCGCCACGTCGTTGATCAGTTTTATGATCTGCTTGGCGCGGCGATAGCTGGCGGCCGCCTTGCCGGCAAAGATTTTTACGCGTGGCGCCCATTCCCTGAGCGGCTGGGCACGCATTTCTTCATACAGGGCTACCGTTTCCAGAATGTTCAGCAGCTGGCGTTTGTACTCGTGAATGCGCTTGATCTGTACGTCGAAGATCGCGTCGGGATCCAATCTGATCTGCAGCCGGTCGGCGACGAGATTTGATAGGGCCTCCTTATTGCCGCGGCGGACCGCTGCTACCCGGGCATGCAGGGCGGTGTCTCCGGCATGCACAGTCAATCCCTCCAACGCCATTGGATCGTCGAGCACCCGCACACCAAGTACATCGACCAGTACTTCGAGAAACTTCGGGTTAGCCTCGAACAGCCACCGCCGGAAGGTGATGCCGTTGGTCTTGTTGACAATGCGGTCGGGATAAAGCCGGTGGAACTCCGAAAACACCGTCTGGCGCATCAGGTCGGTGTGCAGTGCAGACACGCCGTTGACCTTGTGAGAGCCAAGGAAGGCCAGGTTACCCATCCGTACCCGCCGGCCGCTGCTCTCGTCGATCAGCGACACTGCAGTCATGGTCTCCATTCCGGCTTTCCCGGCTTCCCGCAGTGCGTCGAGATGCCGCGCGTTGACGAGATAGATAATCTGCATGTTGCGCGGCAGCAGGCGCTCGATGAGGTTGACCGGCCAAGTCTCCAGCGCTTCCGGCAACAGGGTATGGTTAGTGTAGGAGAAGGTCGCCTGGGTGATGGTCCAGGCTTCGTTCCACGGCACATGATGGACGTCGACCAGCAGCCGCATCAGTTCGGCGATCGAGATCGCCGGGTGCGTGTCGTTCAGCTGGATGGCGGCGTGCTCGGCCAGGCTGCGAACGTCCTGGTATTTGCGGATATGGCGCCGTAGCAGGTCCTGCAGCGAGGCGGAGGAAAAGAAGAACTCCTGACGCAGTCTCAATTCCTGCCCCGCCGCACTCTCGTCGCTGGGGTACAGCACCTGGGAGATCGCGTTGGCCCGGGCACGGGCCGACAGCGCGCCGACATGGTCGCCCTGGTTGAAGGTGTCGAGCCGCAGCGGGTCGGCGGCGCGCGCAGACCACAGCCGAAGCGTGTTGACGTGGTGGCCGCGCCAGCCGACTACCGGCGTGTCATAGGCGATCGCCTCGACATACTCCGCCGGCTTCCAGACATGACGCGATACACCGTCGGTCCCGGCAATCTCCTCAACCGAACCGCCGAAGCCGATGTTGTGCATCAGCTCGGGCCGTTCGAACTCCCATGGGTTGCCGTTGGCGAGCCAGTTTTCCGGAAATTCCTGTTGCCAGCCGTCCTGGATCGCCTGGCGGAACAGCCCGTGGTTGTAGCGGATGCCGTAGCCGTAGGCCGCCACCGACAAAGTCGCCATGCTTTCCATGTAGCAGGCGGCCAGCCGGCCGAGGCCGCCATTGCCGAGGGCAGCGTCCGGCTCGACCGTGCGCAGGCGATCGAGGTCGACGCCGAGTTCGGCCAGCGCGGCACGCATCGTTGCGGTCAGCCCAAGATTGTTCAGGCTGTCGAACAGCAGCCGGCCGATCAGGAATTCAAGGGAAAGATAATAGACGTTCTTGCGGCCGTCGTTGTAGCTGGTGCGCGATGACGGCATCCAGCGATCGACGATGCGATCGCGTACCGCGAAGGCGCAGGCCACGAACCAGTCCCGCTCGGTGGCGATAATCGGGTCCTTGCCGACGGAGTAGGTCAGCTTGGCGACAACCGCGCGGCGCAGCGAGACGACATCCTCGTCCTGGGCCGGCAAGGCGACGCGCGATGCCGGGCTGCCTGCCGCTGGGTTTCCGTAGCTCATCGCGGCGCAGTCTCAGTCATTGATTAGACCCTTCGGCAACATGGTTTTGCGGCGCCCACCTATACATGGGTGACGGATGGAACCACGGCATGGAAGCGGCGGGCAAGCGCATCAAATGAACAAGCGAACAAAACTCGCGCTTTGGCAGTATGTGCCTTGCAGATCAGCGTTCCCGCAAAATGTCGTGAGGTGCTCGACCATAGCTGAAATTCCCGTAGATTTCCTCGAAATCATGAAACACACGCACCCTGTCGCTCATCTCCCGACGATCATGCCAGACGGCACGCCGCAGGTGATGCCGGCGGGTTCGACTTCACCGATGACGCCGTGCGGGTGAACACCGCGCACTGCCGCATCAAGGCGCGCAA
>JAYTTA010000129.1:0-2285 GCA_043745345.1 Acetobacteraceae bacterium
CACGGCCGAGGCGCCGCCGAACCACGAGTTGACCGATATGACCCGGCGGTTCTGGGTCGGCCTCGTACTCGCCCTACCCGTCTTCATACTCGAAATGGGTAGCCATATCCCGGCCCTCGGGCTGGACCGGTTCGTACCCATGCAGATCTCGGTGTGGATCCAGTTCGCGCTGTCGACCCCGGTCGTGCTGTGGGCAGGCTATCCGTTCTTCCAGCGCGGCTGGGCATCGCTGGTTAGGCGCCACCTGAACATGTTCACCCTGATCGCCCTGGGGACGGGTGCCGCATACCTCTACAGCGTGGTTGCGACGTTCGCCCCCGGTATCTTTCCCGCCGGATTCCAAAGCATGGGCGGCACGGTCGCCGTCTACTACGAGGCCGCCGCCGTCATCACTGTGTTGGTACTACTCGGCCAAGTCCTGGAGTTGCGCGCACGCGAGCAGACCGGTGGCGCCATCCGCGCGTTGCTGAACCTCGCGCCCAAGACGACCCGGCGCCTGCGCGACGGCGCCGACGACGAGGAGATCCCGGTCGACCAGGTTGCCGTGGGCGACACGCTGCGTATCCGCCCCGGTGACGGTGTGCCGGTCGACGGCGTTATCCTTGAGGGTAAGAGCGCCGTCGACGAATCGATGGTTACAGGCGAATCGATGCCCACCGCCAAGGAAACCGGCGGCACGCTGATCGGCGGCACCGTTAACGGCACCGGCGCGCTAGTGATGCGGGCGGAGAAGATCGGGTCCGACACCATGCTGGCCCGCATCGTCGCCATGGTGGCGGACGCGCAGCGTAGCCGGGCGCCGATCCAGCGTATGGCCGACATCGTGGCGGGCTGGTTCGTACCAGCCGTGCTGCTGGTGGCAGTAATTGCGTTCGCGATGTGGGCCGTTTGGGGTCCGGCACCGGCCCTATCTTACGGGCTGATCGCGGCCGTTTCGGTCCTGATCATCGCGTGCCCCTGCGCGCTTGGACTGGCGACGCCGATGTCGATCGGCGTGGGTGTCGGTAAGGGTGCGGGTGCGGGCGTGCTGATCAAGTCCGCCGAGGCGCTGGAGCGATTGGAAAAAATCGACACGCTGGTCGTGGACAAGACCGGTACACTGACGGAAGGCAAGCCGAAGGTGACCAAGGTCGTCACCGGGCCGGGTATCTCCGAAGCCGATCTACTCGGGATGGCGGCCGCATTGGAGCGGTCGAGCGAGCACCCCCTGGCGGCGGCGATCGTAGCGGCGGCGGCCGTGGCGGTAACCAGGGCGGCGAACACGGCCGCGCCAGTTGCCAGCAACTTCGCGTCCATCACCGGTAAGGGTATCACCGGAACGGTAGGCGGCCGCTCCATCGCCTTGGGTAACGCGGCACTAATGGCTGACAACCTTGTCGACCTGGGCGACCTGGCCGCGGAAGCAGAAACGCTCCGGCAAGATGGGGCAACCGCCTTGTTCGTGAGCATCGACGGCGCGCCCGGCGGCGTCATCGCCATCGCCGACCCGATCAAGGCGACCACTAAGGCCGCCATCGACGAGCTGAAGGCGGCCGGCATCCACGTCGTTATGCTGACGGGCGACAACAAAACGACCGCCGAAGCAGTGGCGCGTCAGCTCGGGATCGACGACGTGCACGCCGACGTACTACCCGATGACAAGCAAAAAATCGTTCGCGACCTGAAGCAGGCCGGAAAAGTCGTGGCCATGGCAGGCGACGGCGTCAACGATGCACCGGCGCTGGCCGAGGCCGATGTCGGGATCGCGATGGGGACCGGAACCGAAGTGGCGATCCAGAGTGCGGGCATCACGCTGGTGAAGGGCGACCTCGCCGGCATTGTCCGTGCGCGGAACCTTAGCCGGATGACCATGCGCAATATCCGGCAGAACCTGGTGTTCGCGTTCGCCTACAACGTGATCGGGATCCCGGTGGCCGCGGGCGTGCTCTACCCGCTGTTTGGCATTCTGCTTAGCCCGGTGGTCGCGGCGCTGGCGATGTCGCTCAGTTCGGTGTCGGTTATCGGTAACGCGTTGCGGCTTCGGGCGGCGAAACTATGATCGTTACGGCTCTGATTTTGCGGTCGGTGACGTTGCCATCTCAATCACAGCAGACCGGCACCGGCTTCCTCGGCAAAGCGCTCCGGCGGTCCCTCCCACTTGATACAGGCGTGTTCCAGGACATAAACCCGGTCGGCATGCGGCAAGGCAAAGGTGACGTTCTGCTCACCCAGTAGGATGGTGATCGGCGTTGTCCGCCGCAGCACCTCGATCGCGTTGGAGATTTGCTCCAGAATAACCGGCGCCA
>JAYTTA010000130.1:0-8361 GCA_043745345.1 Acetobacteraceae bacterium
CGGCTGGCGAGCTCCTGAACCGTGATTGTATCCGGAAGAACAACGTCTCGCACGACTTTCACCTGATCAGAACGCAGCAGAACCAGTTCCGCCTGGCGACGCTCGCGGTCGCGCTGGCGGCGGACGGAGACCAACGAGCGAACACGCTCATCCTCGCCCTCGATCGCCGCCTGGACGTCGATGCGGCCGGCGCGGCGGCTGTCGGCGGTCTTCTTGGCGGGGACCGGCGGCGCCTTGCGCGGCACCAGCGCGCCGCCGGGGCGGCGGATCATGCCGCGGGATTCTTCCTCCTCCTCGCCGGCGCGGGCAGGCTTCAGCCGCAGCGTCTCGTTCGGCGTGGCCGGGGTTGCCGGAGCCGTGGCCGGCGCCGGGCGGCGACGGACCTCGCCCTCCTGCAGCGCGACGGCGGGGGGTGCGGCGGCAACGGCGGCGTTGGCCTCCGCGGCGGATTGGACCTTTGCCGCTTCCTCACGGGCGCGGGCTTCCTCGCTGGCGCGGGTGCGGGCTTCCTCCTCCGCGGCGCGGCGGGCCTCGTCCTCGCGGCGGCGAGCTTCCTCGGCGGCGGAGAGGATGGAAATGGTTTCCCGTTCGCGGCGCTCGGCATCGCGTTTGGCGGTGTCGCGCTGCATGTCAACCAGCGCGCGCTGGCGGGCGGCGAGCTCGGTCGCGGTCAGCGCCCGGCCGACGCCGGCCGGGCCGCGCGCCGCCGGGGTGATGCCGCGGGCGGCCGGAACCGCGGTCGGCGGCGCCACCAAGTTGGCACCGGGCGAGGACGGTGCGGGCGGCGGCAGCACCACCGGCGGCGTGATCGGCACACGCTTCTTGCGCACCTCGACCTGCACCACCTTGGAACGGCCATGGCTAAAGCTCTGACGCACCGAACCAGCGGCCTCGGTACGTCCGAGTTCCAACCGGCCCGCCGGCCGCAAGCTCAACCGACCCTTGGCCGCATCCTGATCATTGCCTTCGCTCATGCACCCGCCTGCTCATCGATGCCGGAAGTTCCGGCCTCATTCGTTCCGGCATTGCCGCCGGCAGCTTGAAGTCCCGAAATCCCGGCCGTCTCGCCCCGAAGCGCCGACAGCCGCGCAATCTCGTTCGCCAATGTCCCGGCTAGCCGCCCGGGCGAAATCACCACATGCACCGCGTGGTCACGGCCGAAAATCCTGCCCAGCTCGGCACTTGGCAGCGGCGCCGCCACAGCCACGCCGCGTTCACGGGTGCCTGACAGAAAACGCATACGCTCATCGGCGCTGCCGTCGCTTGCCTGCACGACCAGCCCGGCACGACCGGCCATCAGCCACTCCCGCGCCTTCTGAAAACCGGACACCGCCTGCCCGGCCCGCCTGGCCAGCCCCAGAAGATCGACGATCCGCCTGACCAGCAGGTCCTGGAGCAGGGCGGTAAGATCAACGGGCAACGTGACCGGGCCGCGGGCCGCTCTGGCGAAAGATCGTGCCAGACCCCCTTTGATCCGAGAGGTTTCTACCACATCCGCGCTGGCGCTCAACCACATTCCCCGTCCGGGCAGCCTTGCGGCCAGGTCGGGCACCACCATCCGGTCGGGCCCCAGCACAAACCGGATCATACTTTCTTTCGGCAACCGCACACGCGTGACGATGCAGCGCCGCAACGGACCGGTTTCGTTGTCGAAATCGTCGATTGCGTCAGCCTCGGGCGGGTCGGTGTCAGTCTCGCTCGCGGAAGGTTGTTGATCAGTCGTTGCCGGCCTCCTCGGCAACAGGTGTCTCAGCATCCGGAAACCAGTGCGCGCGCGCCGCCATGATGACCTCGTTGGCGGCCTTCTCGTCCAAGGCCTCGGTGCCGACGATCTCGACCAGCTCGTCGGAGGCCAGGTCAGCCAGGTCATCAAGCGTCTTCACGCCTTTCTCGCCCAGCGCCACCAGCATGGTCGGCGTCAGCACGTCCATCGCCGCGACCTCGTCGGTAACGCCGAGCTCGCGGCGGCGCGCGGTCTGTTCGTCGGCGCGCCGCATTAGCGCCTGCTCGGCGCGGCGGATCAGCTCTCCAGCGACGGTCTCGTCGAAGCCCTCGATCGCCGCCAGTTCCTCCGGATCGACGAAGGCCAATTCTTCGACAGTCGTAAAGCCCTCGGTCACTAGCAGCCCGGCGATCATGTCATCGACATCCAACGCGTCGACGAACAGCCCAGTGCGGCGGCGGTATTCCTCCTGCCGTCGATCGCTCTCCTCGGCCTCGGTCAGGATGTCGATGTCCCACCGCGTCAGCTGGCTGGCCAGGCGCACGTTCTGGCCGCGCCGGCCGATCGCCAGGCTGAGCTGCTCGTCGGGCACCACAACCTCGACCCGGCCGGCATCCTCGTCGATTACCACCTTGGTCACTTCCGCCGGGGCCAATGAATTCACCACGAAGGTAGCCGCCTGCGCCGACCAGGGGATGATGTCGATCTTTTCGCCCTGCAATTCCTGCACCACGGCCTGAACGCGTGAGCCGCGCATGCCGACGCAGGCGCCAACAGGATCAATCGAGCTGTCGCGCGAGATCACCGCCATCTTCGCCCGTGATCCAGGATCGCGGGCGACCGCCTTGATCTCGATGATGCCGTCGTAGATTTCCGGCACCTCCTGCGCGAACAGCTTTGCGAGGAAGCTTGGATGGGTGCGGCTGAGGAAGATCTGCGGGCCACGCGGTTCCTCACGCACGTCATAGATGTAGGCGCGAACACGATCGCCGTTGCGAAAGCTTTCGCGCGGGATCAGCTCGTCGCGGCGCAGCAGCGCCTCGGCGCGGCCAAGCTCGACCATCAGATTGCCATACTCGGTGCGTTTCACCACGCCGTTGATAATCTCGCCGACGCGATCCTTGAACTCATCGTACTGCTTTTTGCGCTCATATTCGCGCACCCGCTGCACGATTACCTGTTTCGCCGTCTGCGCTGCAATCCGTCCGAAATCGATCGGCGGCAGCGGATCGATCAGATGCTCGCCGAGCTTGATTTCCGGCTGAAATTTCTTGGCAATGTGCCAGGGGATCTGGGTTTCCTCGTTCTCGACGACTTCCACCGCCTCGGTCCAGCGCGACAGCCGCACATCGCCGGTCTTGCGGTCGATGGTGGCGCGAATATCCTTCTCATGGCCGTATTTGGCGCGGCCAGCCTTCTGGATGGCCTGCTCCATCGCCTCCAGCACCTCGTCGCGCTCAATGGATTTCTCCCGCGCGACGGCATCGGCGACCAGCAGCAGTTCGGGACGGGCGATCGAGGTATCCATGGGCGCCTCTCAGTTTGTCTCGGTTGAAATGTCTTTAGTCTGGGTCGCGGCGATCAGCGCATCGGTCAGCAGTAGCTTGGCGCGCCGGATGCGCTCGTGCGGCAAGGCGATCTCGGTGCCGTCATCCAGACGCAACCGGGCGGCCTCGGCATCGGCACCGAGCACGACGCCAGAAAATCGCTTGCGGCCATCGACCGGCATGTCTGTCTCGGCCCGCACGGTGTGCCCGGCGAACCGGTTCCAATCACGGATCCGGGTCAGCGGCCGGTCTATCCCGGCCGAGCTGACCTCGAGGTTCCAGGCGCCCGGGATCGGATCATCGACATCCATCACCGCGCTGACCGCGTGGCTGATGGCCTCACAATCCTCAACCGCGATCAGCTTTCCGTCGGCGCGGTCAGCCATGATCTGCACCGTTGGCCGCTCTCGCCCCAGCACGGCGACGCGCACGAGCTCGAAGCCAAGGTCCTCGATCGCCGGCGTGACGATGTCGGCGATGCGGGCCTCCAGGCCGGTATGGCGCGGCTGGTCCGATCGGTTAGGCGACACTGGGTTCAACGAGGCAGGGTTCAATGCGGAACAAGGTGGCCCGTGAGGGCCACCCTCCAAAAAGATCGGAGGATGCAGGAGAGACGGTCAAGTAGCCTTGAGCGCGCGAAAACGCAAGTGCCGCCCCAAAGACATGGAACAGGCGGCCTTACAACCTTTGGTTGTAGATCTGCCTCTTGCACAGGTAGGATGCCGGCATGAAACGCATGCACTGCCTGGACGGCTTACGCGGGGTGCTTGCGGTCTACGTCATGATCTCACACATGGCGCCGTTCACGGGCGCGCCGGCCTGGCTGCTGGCACCGCTTTCGCATGGCATGGCGGCGGTGGATGTCTTCTTCGTGCTCAGCGGCATGGTCATCTTACTCTCGCTGGCAGGGTTCTCCTACCGCGGGATGCCGTTCCTGACGGCACGGATATTCCGCATCTTCCCGGTCTTCCTGGCCGTGTTCGCCGCCGCCATCGCCATCCAGCCACTGCCAATCAACTTCACCGCGATGCCGTGGATCGAGCCAGCAAGCACCGCGCGAAACATCTGGAGCCAGGGCTGGCCAGCGGACTGGGCCGCCAACATCGCCACCCACCTCGCCATGCTGCACGGGCTTTTCCCGGGGGGCGCCTGGCCGGACGTCCATATCGGCTTCCTCGGCGCCGCCTGGAGCCTCTCGACCGAGTGGCAGTTCTACGTCGCCGCCATGCTGTTCGCCCGCCACGGCCGCGAAGCCACGCTGATCAGGGGCTTCCTGGCGCTGTCCGCCGCATCAATCCTGTTCCACGCCGCCGCCCCCGAGGCCTGGCAGTTCAGCCGTGCCTTCCTGCCCAACAAAGCGCAGTATTTTGCCCTCGGTCTGGCCAGCGCCGTGCTGCTCCGTGACGGCAATCGCACGCGCTTCGGCCTGGTCCTGGCCGCGGTGTTGGCGCTGTGCTGGATCCAGGGCGGCGGCGACAAGCTGGCTGCACCCCTGGTCTGGACGCTCTGCCTCGCGGCACAGCTTGGCAGCGCGCAATGGCTCGCCCCCCTAACCGCCACCCTCCGCTCCCGGCCCCTGGTCTGGCTGGGTTCGGTTTCGTTCTGCCTCTACCTCGTCAACGAACCGGTGCAGAAACTGCTCGGCCTCGGTCTGGCGACGCTGGCGGGCGGCAACCCGGTGGCGTTCACCGTCATGTGGGTGCCGCTGGCGCTGCTGCTTCCGATCGGCCTGTCCTGGTGGCTGCACAAGGCCATCGAACGCCCCGCACTGCGGTTCGGCCGGAATTGGCTCCCTGATCAGGCAGCACTGAAAGTCCAGCCTTTGCCAAACGTCATTGTGTGATACCGTCCTGAAAAATTCCGAAGGTTCGCAATGGCCTCAGTCGCGTTCAGCAATCCGGATGGCGTGGCACCGCCAACCGGCTACTCCCATGCCGTCCTGGTCACCGGAGAACCCCGCCGGCTGCTCCTCTCAGGCCAAGTCGGCAAAGCGCCGGACGGGACCATTCCCGAGGGCGGAGAGGACCAGATTACGCTAGCTCTGGCCAATATTCGGACCCTTCTCGCAGCCCATGGCATGCTTCCAAGCAACATCGTGAAAACCACCATCTTCATCACAGACCGTTCACTTCTGGGTGCCTTGAGATCGGCGCGCGACGCGTTTTTCGAAGGACATGCCCCAGCCTCGACCCTGCTCATCGTCATGGGGCTAGCAGACCCAAAATTTGTTGTGGAAATCGAGGTTGAGGCTGTAGCCTGACTAGGCAAAGATCATCCTGGCCATCACGGCGTTCGGATAAAGGTCCAGTAAACCGGCACCCGTCCGGCCCGGATCGCCTTGGCCTCGTAACGCGTCGGCGGCCAACCCTCCGGCCGCGTCGTCGCAGGCGCCAAAGAATCAAAGGAATCCTGCGCCGCCATCACCTCCGCCACCCAGGCCTGGTAAGTCGGGTCATCGCTGGCAACCCGCCACTCGGCGTCCGGCTTCAGCACCCGTGCCAGGTCCGGCACCTGTCCCGGATGGACAAACCGCCGCTTGGCATGGCGCGCCTTGGGCCACGGATCGGGAAACATCAGGAACAGCCGGTCCACCGACGCATCCGGCAGCGCGCGCAGCAACACCCGCGCATCGTTAGTCCACAGACGCAAATTGGCCGGCAATTCCGCCGTGGCCTCGCCGCCCTCCGGCACCAGCCGCGCGAGAAGGGAGCAGATGCCGTTCTCGAACACCTCACAGGCGATCAGCCCAGCATGCGGGTTTGCCGCCGCCTGAGCCAGGGAATGTTCGCCGCCACCGAACCCGACCTCAAGCCAAAGCTGGGCCGGCCGAGGCACGAACGCCGCCAGCGGATCAGCCACCAGGGCGACATCCAAAGCGATCCGCGGCAGCGTTACGTCCAGCAGCATTTGCTGGCGCGGCCGCAGCGAATGCCCCCGCGCCCGGCCATAAAGCCGGTCCGCGGGGGGCTTCACCAAAACGGCTTCACCAAAGTCGGGCCTGCTACCGCCCAAATGCGCTCTTCAACGAGGCAACCAGATCGGTCTTCTCCCACGTGAACGTTCCCCGCTCCGGATCCGGCTCCCGGCCGAAATGCCCGTACGCCGAGGTCGGCACATAGATCGGCCGGTTGAGATGCAGGTGCTCTCGAATGCCCCGCGGCTTCAGATCGACAAGCTCGCGCAGCACGCGCCCCAGCTTCGCCTCGTCCACATCGTGCCCGGTGCCGCTCAGATCGACATACAGCGACAGCGGCTCGGCCACCCCGATCGCGTAGCTGATCTGCAAGGTGCAGCGCTCGGCCAGGCCGGCCGCCACCACATTCTTGGCCAAATACCGGCACACGTAAGCCGCCGAGCGATCCACCTTGGTCGGGTCCTTGCCGCTGAACGCACCGCCGCCATGCGGCGCCGCCCCGCCATAGGTGTCGACGATGATCTTGCGCCCGGTCAGCCCGCAATCGCCGTCCGGCCCGCCAATGACGAAATTACCGGTCGGATTGACGTAGATGCCGTTTTCGGACGGCATCCACCCGGCCGGCAGGCTGCTCTCGATCAGTGGCCACAGCATGCGCTTGATCTCGCCCGCCTCCAGCCCCTCGACATGCTGGGTCGAAACGACAACCGAGGTCGCGCCGACCGGCTTGCCATCGACATAGCGCAGCGTCACCTGGCTCTTGGCATCCGGCAGCAGCCCCTCGACCGAAATGTCGTGCGCCCGCCGCAGCTCGTTGATCCGCCGAAGGATCAGATGCGCGTAGTAAAGCGGCGCTGGCATCAGCAGGTCGGTCTCGCGGCAGGCATAGCCGAACATCAGCCCCTGGTCGCCCGCGCCCTCCTCCTTGTTACCCTCGGCATCGACGCCCTGCGCGATGTCGGACGACTGGGCATGAAGGTGAACCTCGATTGACGCCTTCCGCCAGGAAAAACCCTCCTGATCGTAACCGATATCCTGGATCGCCATACGAGCCAGATGCGCCAGGTACTCCGACGTGATGCTTTCAGGCCCACGAACCTCACCGGCGAATATCACACGGTTGGTCGTCACCATCGTCTCGCACGCCACCCGCGCATACGGATCGGCCGCCAGGTAGGCATCGAGCACCGTATCGCTCAACCGGTCCGCAACCTTGTCGGGGTGGCCCTCCGAAACCGACTCGGAAGTGAAAAGATATTCGCCCTTGTCGCGCATCAGATATCCTTCGTCATATATCGGGCCGTTTGGCGGAAAGCCCGGTACGGGTCAAGCCTGCGGCGCTCATCTCAAACGCGCACATTCAGCACGTCGAGCATCGAGTACAACCCGGGTGGCCGGCCAACCACCCATCTCGCGGCCAGAACGGCGCCCTCGGCGAACGCCGCGCGATCGAAGGCGCGATGGATGATCGCCACCTGCTCCGATCCGGCGGCGAAGATCAGCGTATGCTCGCCCACCACCTGGCCGCCGCGCGACGAGGCGAAGCCGATGCTGCCGGTTTGGCGCGGCCCGGTGTGGCCCAGCCGCGCCGCCTCCATCACCGCGTTGAAATCCTGTCCGCGGCCCTTGGCTACCGCGCGGCCCATGCCGATCGCGGTGCCCGACGGCGCGTCGATCTTCTGGCGGTGATGCATCTCGATGATCTCGGCGTCGTAGACTTCCTTGGAAAGCGCCGCCGCCATGCGCTCGGCCAGCGCCAGCACCAGTGCGGCGCCAGGCGCGAAGTTGGCAGCATAGACCACCGGAATCCGAGTCCCCGCTTCCACCATCGAGGCTTCGTCGGCGTCCGACATCCCGGACGTGCCGACCACCCACGGCTTGCCCGAGGCCACCATCGCCGCAGCGTGTTTCTGCATCGCATCGGCATGGGTAAAATCCATCACCACATCGCTGATTTTGGCCAGCGCAGCGATGTCGGAAATCTCGCCGTGGCCGGCCTGGCCGATGCCGCCCACCACCGTTTCCCCCGCGACCCGAAGCTGCTCGGCGAGCATCGAACCCATCCGCCCGGTGATCCCGGCAATTCCAAAACGCATCTTTTCCCTCCACCCGCCATCCAGCAGACCGACCGGAAATAGTGTAATCCACCGGCCGGTGCCATCCTAGCCGGCACAGCA
>JAYTTA010000131.1:0-8319 GCA_043745345.1 Acetobacteraceae bacterium
TCTGGTTCAAGCCGGTTCGATTCAACTGTGCCGGCGCCGTTAGCATGCCACCCGCGGGTTTGACACCCGCGGGTTTGACTCCGGGGGCGTGCAGTGGCATGGCCGCGCACCGCGGTTCGGCCGAACGGCTTTCCGCCCTCCTGCTTTACGAGGCCCTTGCCATGGCGAAGCCCGAACTCGGCACCAAACGCGTCTGCGTCTCCTGCGGCGCGCGCTTCTACGACATGACCCATGTGCCGGCGCTGTGCCCGAAATGCGGCACCGAGCAGCCGATCGAGCAGCCCCGCGCCCGCCGGCTCGGCGGCAACGTCGCCGAGGAGAAGCGGCCGAAGAAGCCGGTGCCCGCGCCCGGCGCCGAGGACGGCGACGGCGAGGTCGATGTGGTCGAGGATGCCGAGGACGAAGACGTGCTGGAAGACACCTCTGACCTTGAGGAGGACGCCGACGCGATCGGCGCCGACATCCCCGAGGTCGAGCCGCACGGGGACGACGTGGAGCGCTGAGGGTGTCCGGAGCTCCGGATAGCGTAATTGCCACGCGCGACGGGCGGATCGGCCGAATCAGGCTGAACCGGCCGCGAACGCTGAACGCGCTTGACCTTGAGATGCTGCGCGCTGTCGCCGCAGCGTTGGATGTGTGGCGCGACGATCCTCATGTCCATGCGGTGGTGATCGAGGGCGCCGGCGACCGGGCGTTCTGCGCCGGCGGCGACATCCGCGCCATCCGCCAGCTTTCGCTGGATGGCGACCGCGACGGCGTGGAGACCTTCTTCGCCGAGGAATACGCGCTTAACCAGGCGATCGCGGAGTATCCGAAGCCCTATATCGCCCTGGTCGATGGCATCTGCATGGGCGGCGGCATCGGCGTGTCGGTGCATGGCGCTTACCGGGTAGCCAGCGAGCATGCGATGTTCGCGATGCCGGAGACCGCGATCGGCTTTTTTCCCGATGTCGGCGCCAGCTACTTCCTGCCCCGGCTACCCGCCGCGCTCGGGCTTTTTCTTGGATTGACCGGCACGCGCGTGCTGGGCGCGGATTCGGTGCATGTTGGCCTGGCCACGCATTTTGTCCCGCGCGCCGGATTGGCCGACCTTTCGGCGGCGCTGGCGCATGAGGGTCCGGCGGCACTCGGACGCTTCGCCGAAAGCCTGCCGCCGAACACGCTGAATGCCGATCGCGCCGCGATCGAGCTTTGTTTTTCTGCCGGCAGTGTTGCCGAGGTGTTTGCCCGTTTGGAGCAGACGCCGGGCGACTGGGCGTCCCGGACATTAACGACGTTGCGGGGCATGTCGCCCTCGGCGCTGCTTTGGTCGTTCCGCATCATTGTCGAGGGCGCCGACCGCACCCTGGCCCAGTGCCTCGGCGCCGAGCTGGCGCTGACCCGCACCGCCACCCGCAACGGCGAGTTCCTGGAGGGCGTTCGGGCTATGGTGGTCGATAAGGACCGCCAGCCCAAATGGCAGCCGTCGCGGCTGGAGGATGTCGATCCCGCGTCGATCCAGGCGATGTTCATCTAGCAGCAAGCGATGGGGCTCTGCCCCAAACCCCGCCGGAGAAGCGCGCCCGTAGGCGCAATAGCTCGGATTTTGCCCGGCTCTGTGACCATCAAGGATTGTTGCCTGCGGCGCTTGATGCTGCACCTGGCGCCGCAGGAAACAACTTTCGCGTCTCCTACCTAACGGACGCGCTCCCGGGCAGGTTTAGGGCGGAGCCCCGTGCTTCCTGCTGACCTAGTTTCGTGGTCTGCTGGCGAAAAACTGGGAACGAAGAATGTCGGGAGCGATCTTGGCTGAGCACAGCATCGAAACACGGACGTCCTGGATCACTGCCTGCGTTGCCCTGGCCATACTCTCCGTCTCCTATGGCGCGCCACTGGTTGCCGTGGTGGCGCTGAAGCCGATTGCCGCCGAGCTTGGCGTGGCGAGGTCGGCGCCGACCTTGGCCGGATCATTCGCTTATCTGGGGGCGGGTTTTGGCGGCATCCTGATGGGCTGGACTGCGGAGCGGATCGGGCCGCGGCCGGTGGTGATGTTCGGCTCGTGCATGATCGGGCTGGGGCTTTTTGTCTCCAGCCTGGGCGGGTTAACCACGATCTATCTTGGCCACGGCATCCTGATGGGACTGTTCGGGGCGTCCTGCATCTTCGCGCCGATGATGACCTACGTGTCGCGGTGGTTCGACCATCGCCGCGGCACCGCCGTCGCGCTGATCTCATCGGGCCAGTATATCGCCGGGGCGATCTGGCCGGCCTTGTTTCAGATCCTGATCGAGCATATCGGCTGGCGGCGCACGATGGAGACCTATGCGGTGTTCCTGGTCTGCGCCATCCTGCCGCTGGCTTTGATCTTCCTGCGCCGGCCGCCCGAGCATGCTGCCGCCGGCACCGCCGCAGCCGGGCCGCCGCCGGGCCAGAAGGTGCTCGGCCTGCCGCCGAATTTCGTGCTTGGCACGATGGCGGTGGCGACCTTTTTCTGCTGCATCACCATGGCGATGCCGCTTTCCCACCTTGTCGCGTTCTGTTCGGATCTCGGCTTCGCCTCCTCGCATGGGCCGGCGATGCTGTCGCTGTTGCTCGCCTGCGCCTTCTTCGCGCGTCAGTTCTGGGGTTGGCTGTCTGATCGCATCGGCGGTCTGCGCACCGTGCTTGCGACCTCGGCCTGTCAGATGCTGGCGATGAGCCTGTTCCTGACGACGCAGAACGAGCTGGGGCTGTTCACCATCTCGGCCGCGTTCGGCTTCGGTTTCGCAGGGCTGATACCGGGTTATGTCATGGCAATTCGAGAACTGTTCCCGGCACGCGAGGCTGGCTGGCGGGTGCCGATCATCCTGTTCATGGGCCTGGCCGGCATGGCCGGCGGCGGCTGGCTGGCTGGGGCGATGTACGACCATTATGGCCATTACGCGCCGGCTTTCGTGGCCGGGGTGGTGGCCAACTGCGTCAACCTGGTGCTAATCGGATCATTGGTCTGGAGGCAGAGCCAGACCAGCTGGCGGCATGCCTACGCGTAGATATGCCCAGGCATTCGGCTGACCGGTAGGCCGGCCGGACTTCGCGCAAGCGACGTCAATTTCCCTTTTTAGAGAAACAAAAGCGGTTTCGATCTTTGGGAGCTTGAGCGCCGTCGCCGGCCAGAGACGGTCGTAGCGCCGCCGACCAGCCATCGAAACCCGCTCAAGACTGCAGAAGCCCACAGTGAAGATATCCCCACCAGCGAAGTCTGCAACGCTCGTGCTGACCACCTTGTGTGTCGGCACGGCCCTGGCCCAGACGCCGAGCCTGTCCACGCCGGGCCTGTCCACGCCGGGCCTGCGTCCCCAAGCCGGGCGGCAACGCCCCGGGTGCGACAAGCAACGCGCCGATGCCGGGGGTTAGCAACAGCACCTGCGTCACACCGGGCACCGGATTGGTCGACCGCAACCAGACCGTCGCCATGACGACGGCGAACGCCCCGCAGCCGGCGCAGGGCAAGAATTCGTTCACCCAGAATGAAGCGCGGGGCCACCTCGAGAGCAACGGCTTTCAGAACGTCAACAGCCTGCGCAAGGACGAGGACGATGTTTGGCGCGGCACCGCGATGAAGAACGGCCAGTCGGCTCAGGTCTGGCTGGACTACAAGGGCAACACCGGCAGCGATCTTGGGATGTCGAATGGCGGCAACCTGCCCGGCTGGCAGCGCTGCCAGCCGGGCCACCGGTCGGGCGTTGGGAACCAGGACGACAACTTTCGGCGCCAGCGGCAATGCTACCGGCACGCGCCCACAGGGCCGCGCCAAGCCCAAGCTTACCCATACAAGGCAGAAGGAACCCGGACATGTCCATGCAGACAATGACCCGCCTTTATGGCAGCCACCAGGATACGACCACCGTGATGCGGTCGCTGGAAGCTGCCGGCGTGCCGCACGCCGACATCAGCCTTGTGTCCAGCAACGCGTCCGGCCGCTATGGCACGGCGACGACGGATACGGGTGCGACCGCCACTGGCATGACCTCTGGCGATCCCCAACAGGGTGCCGGCACAGGTGCATGCCGAAGGGGTTTACCGCGGCGCTGCCGTGTGTGCCGACACCGCCGACATGGCGCGGATCGAGACCATCGGGGATGGCAGCCGCCCGGTCGACATGGCGACACGCCGGGCGGAATACACGGCCGAAGGCTGGGAGAGGTTCAATCCGGATGCGATTGTTCCCTACCGGGCCGGCGACAAGACGATGGCACAGGGCCAGGAAGGCGTGACAATTCCCTGACAGCTGCCTTCCGCCACGATAATCAGCGGCGGGCCGGTTAATCCGGCCCGCCGTCTGGCGTTTTAGGGCCTAGTAGGTCACCAGTATCAGCACGACCCCTGCGACGATCAGACCAAGTCCAAAGATGTCGGAAGGCCTGATGTGCTCGCGTAGATAGAACCGGCTGAACAACAGGGTAAAAATCACCTCGACCTGGCCAACGGAGCGCACCAGGGCGACCGGCGCCATGGCGAAAGCGGTGAACCAGCAGGCCGAACCGCAGGCTGACAGCGCCCCCACCCACATCGAACTGCGCCAGGTGCTCAGTGCCTTGCGCAGCGCCGCTGGCTCACGCAGCAATAGATAGGATCCCTGCATCACCGTCTGCATTGTGTTGGTGACGGCCAGGCCGAACAGCGCCCGCAGCACGATGCTAGGGCCCTCCAGCGACTGATTGGCGAGCTTGATGAAGATCGTGGTGAAGGCGAACACAAAGCCGGCACTGAGGCCGCAGACCGCCGCCGGCTGCACGGTGGCTGCAAGAAATTCTCTCGGTTTGAGGCCGCGGCCGGCGAGCGACAGCGCCATCACGCCCACAAGCCCCAGCGCGATCCCCATCCATGCCAGAGTGTGCAGCGACTCGCCCAGCACCAGCAGCGCGATGATCGCCGCCTGGGCAGCCTCGGTCTTGGCGTAGGCGGTGCCGACGGCGAAGCTGCGATAGCCGAACGCCATGATCAGCAGGTTGGTGGCGATGATCTGGAATAGCCCGCCAAGCGCGCAGTAGAGCAGGAATTTTGGTGTGGGCGTCGGCAGGGCCAGGTTGTTGGCCAGCATCCAGCCGCCGAGCAGCGCGAAGCCGACCGGCACGCCATAGACGAACCGCACGAAGCCAGCGCCGTTGATCGACAACAGCTCGCGCAGCTTCTGCTGCATGGCGGTGCGCCAGGTCTGCAGCAGCGCCGCCAACACCGTGATCGGTATCCATAGCTCCATCGGCGGGTCCTGTCGGGTTCGCCAAAGGGTCGGGGCTGTGACGGGGTCCGTCAACCGGTCTCGCTTGCCCGAGTTTTGCCGGCGAGGCACGGTGCCGAATGTGGACAGATAGGGAGTAGAAAATGCGTGTCGTTCGGTTCGGCCTGGCCGGGCTTCTTGTCGCCGGGCTTCTCGTCATGGTGTCGTTGGCGGCACACGCGCAGACGACATTGCGCCTAGCCGAAACTTCGACCGTGCTGGTGCATCCCGACGAGCTTTCGGCCAGCTTGCGAGCCGAGGCGAGTTCCGCCAGCGCGGCCGAGGCGCAGGGCCGGGTCAATGCGGTCATTGCCAGCGCGATCGCGCGCGCGAAGAACACCGCTGGCGTGACGGTCGCGACTGGCGGTTACAACGTCTCGCACGTGGCGCCGACAGCGCAGGATAAGACCGATCACTGGCAGGCGAGCCAATCGCTGGAGCTGAAAGGCCACGAGGCTGCTGCGCTGCTGGCGCTGGTGGGCGAGTTGCAAAAGGGCAATCTGGCGGTTGGCCGGCTATCCTGGGGCCTGTCGCCGGAGCTTTCCGCGCACGCGCGAACCGAGGCGACCAAGCAGGCGCTGACCGGGCTGCGTGGCCGCGCCGAGGAGGCGGCCAGGCTGATCGGACTGAGCTTCGACCGTTTTTCTGAGGTCCGGCTGGAGAGCGTGAGGCCGCAACCAACGCAGACACGCATGATGGCGGCGCAGATGAGTTCCGTCCCGCCCAGCGCAGAAGCCGAGGACATCCCGATCTCCGCCACCGCCGAAGCGGATGTCTTGCTGAAGTAGGCGGGGCCAGGAGCGCTTCTCCTGGCGGGGTTTGGCGCAGAGCCCCAGACTTGCTTAGATAGTTGCGGTCTGCCCCGGCACCAGCTCGGCCAACATTTCCGCCACACTGGCAACGGCGATGCCCGGCTTGCCGACCGCGATGCCCGCGGCAATGTTCGACAGCCGCGTGGCGACCACCATTTCCAACCCCGCGGCAAGGCCGGCGGCAAGCGTTGCGGTGACTGTGTCGCCGACGCCGGCCAGGTCGTAGACGGCGGCGGCCTCGGCGGCAAAGTGATGCGCGCCGTCGTCGTTCAGCAGGGTCATGCCGTCGGAGCCGCGGGTCACCAGCACTGCGCCGAACTGGTGGCGGCGACGCAGCTCGGCGGCGGCGGCGATGATCTGGGGTTCGGTGCCGACCGGCATTCCGGTGGCCTGGGCGAGCTCATGCCGGTTCGGGGTCACGATGTCGGCACCGGCGTAGGGGGAGTAGTCTTCCTCGCGGCTGTCGACCACGACGATGCGGCCGGATTTCCGCGCATTGGCGATCAGCAGGGAGGCGACGCCGCCCGCGAACAGCCCCTTGGCGTAGTCCGAAAGCACCGTGACCGAGGTTGCCATCATGGCGTCGCTGGCGATGCGCAACATGCGTTCGAGCAGCTTTGGATGGATCGGCGCGATGTGTTCGCGGTCGGCGCGCATAAGCTGCTGGCCATCGGCGATATAACGGGTCTTGACCGTTGTGGTGCGGCCGCCCTGCACCAGCAGCCAAGGCTCGACCCCAGGCTGGCCACCGATCAGGCTGGTTAGATCGGACCCCGCCTGGTCGTCGCCGACCACCGAGACGAAGGCCACGGCGGCACCGAGGGCGGTCAGATTGCGGACCACGTTGCCGGCGCCACCAGGAGTTGCAACTTCACGTTCCTCGACCACCACGGAGAGCGGTGCTTCCGGGCTGACACGCCGCACGGTGCCGTAGATGTAGCGGTCGAGCATCGCGTCGCCGATAACCGTGACCGAGCCACGCGCCAGCCGGTTGACGGCAGCGACGAGGTCGGGAATGTCGGCGGTCGGCACCATTCGGTTCATTCCTACGCCCTAGCGCCATGATCCCCCGGTGGCAAGGTTGCAAACCGGACTTTCACTGACCTCAGGCCGGTATACCTTGGGTCAGGCCATTACCTGGAGGAAGCCGAGCCGGTCGGCCTCCAGCACGGCGCAGGTGAGCTTGCCGCCATAGACCGCGCCGGTATCGATGCCGATGCGGTTGGACCGCATCACCGGCTCCGGGCGTGGGGTGTGGCCGTGCACCACGACCGCACCCAGGTCGCCGGAGAACGACAGGAACGGCTCGCGGATCCATAGCAGGTCGTGCTCCGTCTGTTCGTCCAGCGCCACGCCGGGGCGGATGCCGGCATGGGCGAACAGATAGCCGCCCTCGCGGTGCATTGCCTCCAGGCCGCGCACGAAGGCTAGGTGCGCCGGCGGTATGCGCGAGGCCCATTCGCCGCGGGCGATGCCCTGGCCGATCAACCAACTCGCCAGCGTATCGGCGCCGCCATTTGCCCGCCAATGGTCGGCCAGATCGTCATCGGCGGCATCCAGCGCGTCCAGCATCATGGCCTCGTGGTTGCCTATCAGGTTGATCTTTCGGGTGCCCGGTAGCGGGTCGCCCAGCAGAAGCTCGATCACCTGGGCCGAGTCCGGACCGCGATCGACGTAGTCACCGAGATGGATCAGGCAGGCATCGGGCACCGGACGCGCGTGCAGGTCGTCGGCGATCGCCCGATGCAGCTCGGTCAGCAGTTCCAGGCAGCCATGGATGTCGCCGACGGCATAGACCCGGGTGCCCACCGGCAGGCTGGCGGGGCTTGCGGAGAGTTCAATCATCCTTCTTGTTTATCCCAAACTCTTCCAGTTTATCCCAGACCATTCCAGTTTATTGCGGGCGCATGCCTGCTTCCAGTCGGTGGATCGGATGGCAGCTATTGGCGGAGGAGGCTTCCCGGCCCAACTTCCTTGCCATGGATGCAATCCGGGTCGAGGCCCTCACCAAACGCTACGGCGAAACGCTGGCGGTCGACGCGATCTCGTTCGCGGTACCGCGCGGCACCACGGTTGGGCTGCTCGGCGGCAACGGCGCCGGCAAGACCACGACCATCGCCATGCTGCTCGGCATCCTGATCCCGACTTCGGGCAGCATCCGTATTCTCGGCCACGACATGGCGACCGACCGTTTTTCGGCGTTGCCGCGGATGAATTTCTCTTCCCCCTACATCGCCTTGCCGGCCCGGCTGTCTGTTGCGGAGAACCTTC
>JAYTTA010000132.1:0-8300 GCA_043745345.1 Acetobacteraceae bacterium
GCTTTGTGGGGTTTGGAGCAGAGTCTCATGCTTTCTTGCCTACGGCGTCAGCAGCCATTTCTCGATTTCGTGCCGCTGGACCTTGCCCGTAGTCGAGCGTGGCAGGTGGTCCGTTGCTATGAAGCGGATTTCCTTCGGGCGCTTGTAGCCGGCCAATTCGGTGCGGCACAAAGAGAGCAGCTCGGCCTCGGTCACGTCGTTGCAGACCACGAAGGCCACCGGGACCTCGCCCCACCGGGCGTCGGCTCGCCGCACCACCACCGCTTCCGAGACTCGCGGATCGGTCAGCAGCACGCGCTCGATCTCGGCCGGATAGATGTTCTCGCCGCCGGATTTGATCATGTATTTCACCCGGTCGACGAAATCGACGGTGCCGTCCGGATTGCGGCGGCAGACGTCGCCGAGGTGGAACCAGCCGCCACGGAAATCGCGAGCGTTGGTGTCGGGCGCGTTCCAGTAGCCGGAGAACAGGGTCGGGCCGCGGACCGCGACCTCGCCGGGTTCCCCGTCGGGCACATCGTGGTCGTCGGCATCGACCAGCCGGTAGCTGCCGCCGGCGCTTGGGGTTTTGGACAGGCGCTGGGGTACAGTGCCGGGGGCGATGCGGCCGGCCGAGAACGGCGGCAGCCCGGTTTCGGTGGAGCCGAAGGTGTTGGCGTAGGGCGTGCGCAGGCGGGCGGTGATCTCGGCCAGCTGCTGGCGCGGCACCAGGTCGGCCATGGCGCCGGCAAGTTTTATCGGCGCCGGCCGGAAGCCGGGGCGGCGGCGCAACGCGTCGATCATGTCGCCGATCATGCCGGGCATAAGCACCAGCCACCATTGCGGCATGTTTTCCGCCGCGTCGATGATGCGGTCGGGGTCGTAGCCTGGGATGATTGCGACCTTGCCGCCCAGGCACAGCACAGTGATCGACTGCTCGGCCGAGGCCATGTGGTACATGGGCGCCCAGGCGACGAAGCTGTCGCCGGCGGCGAGCTCGAAATCGACGCAGCTCGAGAAGGCGCGCGCGACCAGCGCCCGGTGGCTGATCAGCGCGCCCTTGGGCATCCCTGTGGTGCCGCTGGTGTAAAGGATGATCAGTCCGTCCTCGGCTTCGACCTGGCAGTGCGGCTCGGTGTCGGATGCGCGTGCGAGCCGGGTTTCGTAGTCGTCGCCAAGGGTGATGGCTTCGCCGGCGGAAACGCCGAGCCGGTCGATCGTCGCCGCGTAGGCGGGCGCCACCAGGAGGGTTTTCGGCGAGACGAGCGCGATGCAGTGGCGCAGCTCCGGGTCGGTGAGCCGCCAGTTGAGGGCCGCGACGATGGCGCCGATCTTGGCGGCGGCGAACAGCGTTTCGAGGTATTCGAGTCGGTTTTCGGCCAGGATTGCCACCCGGTCGCCGCGGCGGATGTCGAGGTCCGACAGGTGGTTGGCCAGCCGGTTCACCCGCGCGTTGAAGTGGGCGAAGTTTTTGCGGCGCGGGCCGTCCTCGATCGCGGGATGGTCGGGGCGCAGCCGTGCCTGGTGCAGCAGCATGGCGCCGACGGTCAGGCCGGCGGCCTGGCTGGCGAGGTCTGGCGGATCGTTCGGCATCAGGGACTCCCTCGGCATTTCCCGGTTGGCGCGACTATCGAGTTGCCGCCTGGCGAAGTCCAGCACGCGCCAGCCTGAAGCTTCCCTTTGGACAGGCAACGAGCCGCCCATCAAGGTCTTGCAACGACCAAGGCGGAAACCGCCGGCTACACTGGGAGGCAACGATGGACGAGACGCTTGAAAAATCGGCCCTGCGCAAGATCTACGTCCGGCTGCTGCCGTTCGCGATCCTGAGCTACTTCCTGGCCTATGTGGACCGCATCAACCGGCCTCGCCAACGGCACGTTCTACTGGGACTATTTCCTGTTCGAGGTGCCGAGCAACGTCGTCATGGAGAAGGTCGGCGCGCGGCTGTGGATCGCGCGCATCATGATCACCCGGGGCCTGCTGGCCGGCGCCACCGCCCTGGTCACCGGGTCGAGCAGCTACGGCGTCGTGCGCTTCCTGCTCGGCGCCGCCAAGGCCGGGTTCTTTCCGGGCAGCATTGCGGCCTTTCGCCGGCTGCGCCCGGCGAAAGGCCAGGCGGAGTTCGAGTAGCCGAATACCGGTTTGCCGCGGCCGAGGAACCAGCCGATCTCGGTCAGGGTGCCGGCGTCGGCAGAGGGGCCGCGGAACGGCGTCAGATTGGCGATGATCACGTCGCACGCCTCCATCATTGCGATATCCGCGCGGAAAATCGAAAACCAAAAGTCGGCTTGCGGCATTGCCGCGAAATCCGGGAGGGCGTCGTCGAGCGGCGCCTGTCCGGCGATACCGTGGCGTGCGCATATCTCGATCTTCTGTAGGGCATGATCATGGGCGTTGGGGAGGAGGACGTCCGGGCCGGCGAGATAGGCGGTGATGGTCGTTGCATTCGTATCCTGGGCGGAGTCGGTACAGGGAAGGTGGGTTTTACCAAGGTGGCTTGGAGACGAATCGACGTGAAGTTTGCCGGACCGCGCATCGGCGGATGAGTCCGAGGCGACGGACCGAGGAGGCGGCAACGCGCGCGGCGTTCTTCGTCGCGGGTTTCGGCACGGCGGCGTGGGCGCCGCTGGTGCCATTCGCCAAGCACCGGCTGGGAGTCGATGACGGCACGTTGGGGCTGCTGCTGCTGTGCCTGGGCGCGGGCTCGATCGCCGCCATGCCGGTGGCCGGCGCGCTGGCGGCGCGGTTCGGCTGCCGGCGGGTGATCGGGGCGGCCAGCCTGGCCGTCTGCGTGGCCTTGCCGCTGCTCGCGACCAACGGCGACATCCTGTCGTTAGGCGTGGCGCTGCTGCTGTTCGGCGCCGGCGTCGGCACCGTGGATGTGGTGGTCAACCTGCAGGCGATCTTGGTGGAGCGCGGCTCGGGCCGGTCGCGGATGTCGGAGTTCCATGGCTGGTACAGCATCGGCGGCATCGGCGGTGCCGCCGGCGTCAGCTTCGTGCTGGCGCTGGGTGGTGCGCCGGTCGCGGCGACGCTTGCGGCCGGCGCGGTCATCCTGACGACGCTGGCGCTGTTCGGCCGGGGGCTGCTGCGCCATGGCGGCGACCGGGCCGGGCCGGGCTTCGTTTGGCCCGGCGGCGTGGTGCTGGGGATCGGCGCCCTGTGCTTCGTCTCGTTTCTGGCCGAGGGCGCGATGCTGGACTGGGGCGCGTTGATCCTGACCACGCTGCATCAGACCGACCCGGCGCGCTCGGGCCTCGGCTACGCGGTGTTCTCGGCGGCGATGATGGCGGGGCGGCTGTCAGGTGACCGCGTGGTCCGGATCCTGGGTGGCCGCGCGGTGTTGCTGGGTGGTGCGTTGTGCGCGGCGTTCGGCGTGGTGCTGATGGTCTCGGTGCCATCCTGGGCAGGCGCATTGGCCGGCTTTGGCCTGGTCGGGCTGGGTGCCTCCAACATCGTGCCGGTGCTGTATTCGGCGCTGGGCCGGCAGCACGCGATGCCGGCCAACCTCGCGGTGTCGGCGGTCACCGCCATCGGCTATGCCGGCATCCTCGCGGGGCCGGCCGGCATCGGCCTGGTGGCCCACTTCGCCGGCTTGGCTTTCGCGTTCCTGGTGGTGGCGGCCCTTCTGCTGGCGGTCGCGGCGGGCTCGGGCCGGGTCATGCGGGCGTCCGGATGACCGCGCGGTCGCGGGCGCTGTCGTGTATCCCGGCGAACCAGGATTTTCGCGCCTGTGTGTCCCCGGCGTGGGGGCAGATTGGCGCGCGCCGCAGGATGTGGTTCTGGATGAACGAGCCGCAGGCGATCGCCGCCAGGTAACTTTCGTTGTAATACTTGCCCAAATCGCGCTCCGATACCTGGCCTTGCGGCATCAGTGCTGGCGGAGGCTTTTCATCTCCCGCAGAAAGCGATAGCGATTGCAATAAATCTATCATCCGGCGACACTTTTATTTGACCGTTGGATTTATTTGATCAGGAGGTCGTCTCGACGCTCCAGGTCGCCGAGCGCACCAGCGGCGAGCGTTGCAAGGCGGCGACGACGGCGTCGAGTTCGACGTCCTCGGCGTTGGTCGGCACCAGGATGGCCGCCAGCTCGACCTGGTCGTCGGTTTCCGACAGCGTCTCGACCTCGCGGATCGGGAACTTTCCAAGTTCCAGCTCGGTGTCCAGCAGGTCGCGCACCGCGGATACTGCGTCGTGCTCGCATACCACGTGTACGCGGTACTCGGCTTCGGTGACCGCGGCGGTGATCGGGCGGCGGTTGATCCAGTTGACCAGCGGGCGCAGCAGCGTGTTGCCGGACAGCACCGCGCAGGTCAGCGCTGCCGCTTCGGCGAACAGCCCGGTGCCGGTGAAGGCGCCGACCGCGCCCGAGCACCATAGCGTAGCGGCCGTGTTCAGCCCACGGATATTGGTGCCGTCCTTGACGATGACGCCGGCGCCGAGGAAGCCGATGCCGGAGACGACGTAGGCGATAATGCGGGTGGCGCCGTCCGGCCCGTACAGCCGCATGCCGAGGTCGGAGAAGGCGGCGGCGCCGACTGCGACCAGCACGTTGGTGCGCAAGCCTGCGGTGCGCTGGCGCCACTGCCGCTCGAACCCGATCGCCAGACCCAGGAAGAAGGCGATGAAGATCACCAAAAATGTCTCGAAGAAGGCGCTTGTCCAGAACCGCCAGAAAAGCTCGGTGAAATCCGGCATCAGGTCAGATAGCTGTGGACGATGCCGATCAGCTCCTCGGCAGCACGTGATGCCGCCTCGCGGTCGGGCGCTGCCACCACCTGCTCACGGATATGGTCCTCGATGATCTCGGCGATGAAACCGTCCATGGCGCCGCGGCATGCCGTCGCCTGCTGTAGTAGCCTGGCGCTGGCGGCATCCGGCTCGGCGACGGCGCGGGCCAGCGCATCGACCTGGCCGCGGATGCGACTAAGTCGCTTTAACAGCTTGTCTTTTTCCGCGTTGGGCACCGGTTTTTCACTTGAAATGATACCCCCAAGGGTATAGCTGCGTTTCCCCCTGAACGCGAGCCCTGCCATCCGACGTTGGATCCGACTAGTCGGATCCAACGTCGGCCAGCGCTGATCAGGAACGAGAATGATGCGCCGATTTACCGAACTGGACGAACGCGAACTGCTGGCCCTGGCGATCAGCAGCGAGGAGGAGGATGGCCGGGTCTACGGCGATTTCGCCTATGACCTACAAAAGGAATATCCGGGTACGGCGCAGATGTTCTCCGACATGGCCGCGGAGGAAAACGAGCATCGCCGCCGGCTGATCGACATGTTCTCGACCAGGTTCGGCTCCCACATCCCGCAGATCCGGCGCAACGAAATCCGCGGCTGGGTGCAGCGTCGGCCGGCCTGGCTGGTACGCCCGCTTGGGATCGAGGCGGTGCGGCAGCACGCGCGGCAGATGGAACAGGCTGCCAGCCGGTTCTACCGAACTGCCGCCACACGGGTGTCGGATGCGGCGACACGCCGGCTGCTGGGCGATCTTGCCGCGGCCGAGGCGGCGCACGAGCAGACCGTCGGTGACATCGAGCTGAAGCGCCTGCCGGGCGACGTGCGAAAAAAGGAAGACGACAGCGCGCATCGGAAATTTGTGCTGGAGATCATCCAGCCGGGCCTGGTCGGGCTGATGGATGGCTCGGTCTCGACCCTGGCGCCGGTATTCGCCGCCGCCTTCGCCACCCACAACACCTGGAACGCCTTCCAGGTCGGGCTGGCGGCCTCCATCGGCGCCGGCATCTCAATGGGCTTTGCGGAGGCGCTGGCCGATGACGGCAAGCTGTCGGGCCGCGGCACGCCGTGGCTGCGCGGCCTGATCTGCGGCGCCATGACCATCGCCGGCGGTATCGGCCACACCTTGCCCTATCTGATCCGCGATTTCTGGACCGCGACCACCGTCGCTGCCGTCGTCGTGGTGCTGGAGCTGCTAACGATCGCCTGGATCCAGTGGAAATACATGGACACGCCGCCCGTGTCCGCCGCCGCTAAGGTCATGCTGGGCGGGGCGTTGGTGCTGGCCGCAGGGATCCTGATCGGCAGCAGCTAGGCAGGGGCAGCTTTAAGGCAGAAATCCGGCCGTCGCTGAACTTTTTTGTCGGCTTCCCAGGCCCGGAAACGTTTGGGCCGGCTTGCCGTGACTCCTCCGGATTGATCGCGCAGGCCCTATTTGGCTTGGCGATCCGTTCACGTACGAATTAGGGAGTAGGCCAATGCCAAAGCAGGCACATACGGAAGCCGCCGAACCCCGCGAGAAAGCAGCCAAGGCCCATCGCACCGCGGCGGACCATCACGGCAAGGACGATCATGCGGCGGCGAGCAAGCACTCCAACGAGGCCCACGAGTCCTCGTCTGCCGCCCACAAGAGGTCCATTGACGCTCACGGCAAGAGCAGCTCCTGGTCCGCTTCCAAGATCTGACACGGAACGGCGGGCGGGTTCAGCCCCGCCCGCGTCTTTCCTGCCTGTGCCGTGGTCCGGCTGACGACCCACTACAAGAATCGGCCGGCCCCACCACCTCGTGGTGAAGGAGCCGGCCTTGGTGCACGATCAGATTGGGCTGGGCGCGTCTGGAGCGGTGGTCGCGGGACGGCGGCGATCCGACATAAATTGGTCGAATTCAGCCTTGTCCTTGGCGTGACGCAGGCGCTCAAGGTACTCAACGAACTCTTTCTGCTCGTCCTCCAGCCGTTTCAGGGTCTCGGCCCGGTAGTCGTCGAACGCGCGATTGCCGCTCGGCGTCGGTCCTGAGGCGCCCGGCATCTGCCAGCTGCCCCAGCCTTTTGACCTCATGCCATTCTCACCGGCCGGTTGAGCCATGTTGTACCACCTTCCCGCACCGCCGTTGCGGCAGCGCCCGCCCATGCGCCCGCTGGCGACAAGGTAGGCGAGCGCGGCGAGGCCAGCTGGCCACCACCAGACAAAGCCCAAAACCATCGCCACTATGAACGCTGGCTTCGGTATTCCGTAGAGCATCTCGCCTAGGCGCATGACCCAGCTCCATGTTGATGTAAGTAACATTTACATAGTTGGGCCAGGCAATGGCGTTCGTCAAGATGATCTTCGGCTTCCCAAGATTTCAGGCACGGGGCGTCAGCCCCAGCGATTCGAGGTAGACCAGCAATCCGGCCTCCAGCAGCTCCTCTGGCAGCATCGGCAGCTTGTTCTGGGCGGCGTTGCCGACGAACAGCGAGGCGATGCCGTGCGCCATCGCCCAGACATGCAGCGCCACCATCAGCGCCGGCGGCCGGCGGCCGCCAACATCTTTTCCCGAGGCGCAGGCGACGTCGGCGGCGTGGCGCAGTACTCCGAAGGCCCTCTCGGAGGCCAGAAGCAGCCCCGCATCCTCGTCCAGGGGAACACCCGGTTGGAACATCGCGGCGTAGGCCGCCGGTTCCCGCCGTGCGAACGCCAGATAGGCCTTGCCGCAATTCTCCAGCGCGATCACAGGATCGGGCTTGCCGTCCTGCCAGGCGGCCTGAAGCTCGGCCGCGAACCGCTCGAAGCCCTGCCGCGCGATTTCGGCGATCAAGGCGTTGCGGTCGCGGAAATGCCGGTAGGGTGCGGCCGTGCTGACGCCGGCGCTGCGCGCCACCTCGGCGAAGGTGAAGCCGGCCGGCCCGCGCTCACCAATCAGCTCCAGCGCCGCCGCGATCAACGCCTCACGCAGATTGCCGTGGTGGTAGCCGCGCTGTGGATTGTCGTGGCGAAACCGCATGGCGCCCTGCTTATAGGAAGCCGCCGCAAAACTCACGGGGCCGGCTGGACGGACGGGTAGAACGATCTACCATCGCCCCAAACAATCCAGGGAAAACTGTCCGATGGCCGAATTCACCTACGACCACATCCACCTCCGTAGCCCCGATCCAGAAGCCACCGCCGCCTTCTACCAGCGCATGTTCGGCGCCGAGATCCTGCGCTCTGTGCAAGACGGAAAATCCCGGCTCGACATGAAAGTCGGCGGCGCGAACGTGTTCATCGCCAACGTCCTGCCCGATGGTGCCACCGCCGCGCCGCCGATGTCGCCCTATCAGGGCCTCGACCATTTCGGCCTCGCGGTCACCGGCCTCGACAGCGTCGTTGCCGAGCTGAAGGCCAAAGGCGCGGTGTTCACCATGGAACCCAAGGCCATCCGCCCCGGCGTGCGCATCGCCTTCCTGCGCGGCCCGGAGAACGTGTCGATCGAATTGCTGGAACGCAGCGAATGAGTACTTGCGCCGCAGGCAAGGAAGCAATGGGGCTCTGCCCCAAACTTCGCCGGGGCAGCGCCCCGGTGCGCCTGACCTAAGGAAGGGGTCACAAGGGGCGACTGCCC
>JAYTTA010000133.1:0-2262 GCA_043745345.1 Acetobacteraceae bacterium
TCAACGGCTCCTACGACGTCGATCAGCTGCCAAGGCGGATGGCGCGGGTGGACTGGTGCATCGTGCCCTCGGTCTGGTGGGAGATCTTCGGACTTGTCATCTCCGAGGCGTGGATGTTCCGCCGCCCGGTGATCGCCTCCGACGTGGGCGGCCCGGCCGAGCGCATCATCCACGAGCAGGACGGCCTGCTGTTCGACGTCGGCGACGCCCGCGCGCTGGCCGACACCATCCGCCGTGCCTGCACCGAAAAAGGCCTCTGGGACCGTCTGGCAAAAGGCATCCGCACCCCCGCCAACCAGGACAAGATGGCGGATGGTTTTCTGGCGATCTATGAGATGGATTTCAAAGGCTCGCCTTTAATCGGGGTCCAGGGGTGACACCCCCGGCCTTCTACCCTTGGCAGGAATTTTCTGACGCCTGGTATCGCGAAACTTACTCGATACCGCCCGAGGCTGACGCCAAGGCCGATTTCGATGCCAACCCCCGCCGTTCACCCAATCGCTTCTTCGACGAGGCCTTCTACCGGCGCCGCTATCCGGAAGTCGAAGCCTCCATCGCCGCCGGGCATTTCAGGTCGGGATTCGAGCATTACCGCCAGGTCGGGCTGCATGTCTGCGCACCGCACTGGCTATTCGATGCAGATTTCTATGCCGCCGGCTCGCCCGACATCACGCCCGAGGCACTGGCCGACGGCGGTTTCCTGAACGCCTACGACCATTACCTGCGCATTGGCGCCGCCGAGAGCAGGCAAGGCCATCCAATGTTCAACTCCGTCCATTCCAGCGTTTCGTTCGTCGACTATCTGACCGGCCTGGACGAGCACCGGCCGGAGGTCTCGACGTCGCTCTACTTCGACGCGGACTGGTATCGGGAGAGCTATCCGGAGGCTGTCGCGGCCGTCCAGGCCAAGGAATTTCGCAGCCTACTGCACCATTATTTATGCAACGAAGACACCAGGTTCGATCCGCTCTGCGATTTTTCCGAGGCCTTCTACCTCGCCTGCTACCCGGACGTGGCGGCGGCGGTGGCGGAGGGTTCCTTCGTCCGCGGTTACCTGCATTTCCTCCGCCAGGGCGTGTTCGAGCGACGCAGTCCGACCCCCTATATCGACCTCGACTACTACTGGCGCCGCAACGAAACCGCACGTCGCGACGTGCAGGCCGGCCGGGTGCGGGACGCCTTCGCCCATGTCCTCACCATCGGCGTCCCGGAAGGCCTGACTCTCGCCCCGTCACTGGCCCCACCCAACATCCCGGAGGACAAGACCCGCGCGCTGTATGCCGCCCAGGCCAACAGCCTGCTGCCGATTTTCGCGCGAGTACCGCTTGATTTTACCACTATGGGCAAGCCGGCCTGCAGCGTTGTCATCGCGCTGAGCAACGGATTTCACCTAACCATGCTCACGCTCGCCTCGTTGCGGCAAAACCTGCCGGCCGCCGGGATCGAGCTGATCCTGGTCGATAACGGCTCGGTCGACGGCGTGCGCCAGATCGAGCGCTACGTCACCGGCGCCATCCTGCTGCGGTTCGACACCAATATTGGCTTTTCGCGCGCCTGCAATGCCGGGCTCCAGGTCGCCGGTGCTGATGCCGTGCTTTACTTGAACAGCGATGTCCGTCTGGCTTACGGCGCGATCGACACGGCGCTGGTGCGGCTGCACTCGGACCCGGCGATCGGCGCCGTCGGCGGCAAGGTGATCCGCACCAACGAAACGCTGCAGGAAGCCGGCTGCATTGTCTGGGGCGACGGCTGGACGACCGGATATATGCGCGGCGCCTCGCCGCTGGCCCCCGAGGCGTGCTTCGTCCGCGATGTGGATTTCTGCTCGGCTGTGTTCCTGATGGCGCGCACCGAATTGATGCGCGCGCTCGACGGTTTCGACGAAGCGTTTTCCCCGGCCTATTTCGAGGATGCCGACCTCGGGCTCCGCATCTGGCAATCGGGCCATCGCGTCGTCTACGACCCCACCATCGTGCTGCACCATTTCGAGCATGGCAGCTCACGCGATCCCCGCGCCGCCCAGGCACTGATGCGCGGTCGCCACGAACTGTTCTTTGCAAAGTATTTTTCGACTCTGCAATCCCGCCCGATCGCGTCGCCGATGACCACCCTTTTCGCCCGCGCACGGGGAAACGGAACCCGGGTTCTGTTCATCGAGGACACCCTACCGCTACGCACCCTCGGCTCGGGCTATGTCCGCGCCAACGACATCGTCGCCGCGGCCGCCGGTGCGGGCTGCCACGTCACGGTATTTCCAATTCA
>JAYTTA010000134.1:0-8278 GCA_043745345.1 Acetobacteraceae bacterium
CGGTCAGCTTAACGCCGATCGCCCTATCGGCGCGAACATCCCGGAACGAGGTGCGTGCGCCCAGCTCGGCCTGCACCCGCTCCAGCTCCGGCGTGCACCGCGCCGTCAGCAGCGCGCAGACCACCCCGGGCCGGCTGAACGTCACCCGCTCCGTTGTCTGCACCTCCCCCGCGCTCGTCCTCACTTCCAGTCGCACCGTCCACTGCATCCAGCCCGCCCCTGCAATCAGACGTCAGACAGGCTCATCAGCTCAGGACAGACAACCACGCTGCCCCAAGCTTTTGACACTCCCGGAGGCGCATGCCCGCGTTCGACAACGGGAGCGCGTCGTAACGCCGCCGGTATCGATGCGCGGGTTCAACGTAATCCTGCGTGGCAGGGCGTCCGGATCAATAGTCCATGCCTCCCATTCCACCCATACCGCCTGCGCCTCCCGGCATCGAGGGCGCTTTCTGTTCCGATCGCTCGGCTACCATGGCCTCGGTGGTGATCAGCAGGCCGGCGACGGAGGCCGCATTTTGCAGTGCCGTCCGGACAACCTTGGTCGGGTCGATGATGCCCGCCTGGACCAGGTCCTTGAACTTGGCCGTCTGCGCGTCAAAGCCCCAGTTGTACTCGGCCTTGTCCAGCACCTTACCGGAAATCACCGCGCCATCCTCGCCGGCGTTCTCGGCAATCTGGCGCAACGGCGCGAGCAGGGCCTTGCGGACGATCTCAATGCCGTAGCGCACGTCTTCATTGCCGCCCTTCAGCGCGCCCAGGGCCAGAGATGCGCGTGCAAGCGCAACACCACCGCCCGGAACGATACCTTCCTCGACCGCCGCGCGGGTCGCATGTAGTCCGTCGTCCACGCGATCCTTGCGCTCCTTCACCTCGACCTCGCTTGAGCCGCCGACGCGGATCACCGCAACACCGCCCGCCAGCTTGGCGAGGCGCTCCTGCAGCTTTTCCTTGTCATAGTCCGAAGTGGTCTCCTCGACCTGAGCTCGGATCTGGTTGCAACGGCTCTTGATGTCGTCGGACTTGCCAGCGCCCTCGATGATCGTCGTGTTCTCTTTTTCAATGAGCACCCGCTTGGCCGTGCCAAGCTGAGCCAACGTCACGTTTTCGAGCTTAATGCCGAGCTCCTCGCTGATCACCGTCCCACCGGTCAGGATGGCGATGTCTTCCAGCATCGCCTTGCGACGGTCGCCAAAGCCCGGCGCCTTGACGGCTGCGATCTTCAATCCACCGCGCAGCTTGTTCACGACAAGCGTGGCCAGCGCCTCGCCTTCTATGTCCTCAGCAATGATCAGCAACGGCCGGCCGCTCTGCACGACGCTTTCCAGCAGGGGCAACAGGGGCTGCAGGCCGGAAAGCTTTTTCTCGTGGATCAGGATGTAGGGCTGATCCAGCTCGGCGGTCATTTTCGCGGCGTTGGTGATGAAGTAGGGCGAGATATAGCCGCGGTCGAACTGCATACCCTCGACCACGTCGAGCTCGGTCTGCATGCCCTTGGCTTCTTCGACGGTGATAACACCCTCATTGCCGACCTTCTTCATCGCCTCGGAAATCATCCGCCCGATCTCGGTATCGCCGTTTGCCGAAATCGTGCCGACCTGCGCCGTTTCCGCCGGTGTCGAGATCTTGCGCGTGTGTTTCTTCAGCTCCTCGACAACGGCGGCCACAGCCCGATCCACGCCGCGCTTCAGATCCATCGGGTTCATGCCGGCGGCAACTCCCTTGGCGCCCTCATGGACGATGGCCTGGGCGAGCACGGTCGCGGTCGTGGTGCCGTCGCCTGCGACGTCACTGCTCTTGCTCGCGACCTCGCGCACCATCTGCGCGCCCATGTTTTCGAATTTGTCGGCGAGTTCGATCTCCTTGGCGACCGTCACACCGTCCTTGGTGATCCGGGGTGCGCCAAAACTCTTGTCAAGCAAAACGTTGCGCCCCTTGGGGCCAAGCGTGACTTTCACGGTGTCGGCAAGAATGTCCACGCCTCGCAGCATGCGCTGGCGCGCGTCACTGCCGAACCGAACGTCTTTGGCTGCCATGGATTTGTTCCTAGATGATGTCTGTCAGAATCAGAACGGCGATGCAGCGCCTCCGCAAATCAGCAAACGAAGGATCAACCCGTCATCGTGTCAGAGGTGGCTGGCGTAGTGTAGGTCTCGTTTAAACCGGATCAGACGTCGGGCAGACTGTAGAACCGTGCTGCCGTGTCGTGAAATAGCATGGCTTTCTCCTGCGCCGACCCGCCCGCGGCAATGCGCTTGAACGCGTTCCATAGCACGGGGTAGCTGCACATGCCCTTGTCGACGGGAAAGTTGCTCTCGAACATGCAGCGCTGCGGGCCGAACAGCTCGATGCAGGTCTGCATCCATGGCTTCCAATCCTCGGCCAAACGTGCCGATGTCGGCGGAAGGACCTCGTTATGGTAGTCAAACCCGTTCACCGGCATGGCGAGCCCTCCGAGCTTGACATGCACGTTCGGGCAAGCCGCGAGCGCCTTCATGTCGGCTGCCCAGTCACGGAACACTGCGTCACGGTGGCCCCGATAGGGGCCGCAGCCAAGCGGTCCGCCCACGTGATCGATCACGATTGACGTCGCCGGCGCCGCCCGCGCTACGCTCAGCACGTCTTTGAGCTGCGGGTGGTACTGCCAGGAATCATAGGTCAGTCCTAGCGCACCAAGACGCTGCAGACCGCGAACGAAGGCCGGGTCGTGCAGCAAATCCGGCGGCGGCACGACGGATGTCGCAGGTGCGATCGCATCATTCCAGGCGCTGCTGTGACGAATGCCGCGAAAGCGCCCGCCCCCGGCGGCTTGGTGCGCTTCCAGCACGCCATCCAGTTGCGGGCTGCGCAGATCCGCGAAGCCGACGATGCCGGCGCAGGCCCGAGCCAAACCGTAGGCACCGCTGGCCGACAATACCGCAACCGCGCCCACCACTTCCGTCTCCCCCACCGGGCGAAAGTCTTGCGGTCCGTCCAGGCGATGCTTCCAGCCGCATTGCAGGAACACGGTCGCGACCACGTTGTGGCCACTCGCCAGGTCGGACGATAGCTCCTCGATCAAATAGCGGCCGGAGGGCCGGTCATGCCACAGGTGATGATGCGGGTCGACGATCGGCAGTGCGGGTTCGAGGATGTCTTCCCGAACCTGATCGAGCCAGTCGGTTCGCACCGGGGGAAAGGGATAGGCCTGCCTTGCGGCGGTCGTTGCGCTCATTGGAGGCTCTCCTTCGATCGTTGAAGGGTAGATGCCAAAGCAAGGCGGTCGCAAGTCAGGCCGCGCATCTCGTGTGGATCGAGGCTGGAGGCGCTCGGCATGGTGCATGGCGTATGCGGGCGCCGACCCCAGTGGGTTCGACGTCAACGGGCGGAAGGCCTCCTATCCGCGGCAGGCGGACAGCGCCTGGCTGCGGCTGCCATGCCGTGCGCTGCTGAAGCAAAAGGAAGCATTCCGCCCTGCCATCGTTGCATTCGGCAAGCTCGCGGGTCCTGTCCTCGACTAACCCGCTCCCGAGAGAGCAGAGACAGATCTTGACGCGCTCATGTATGCCGCGGCCAACGCCTCCCTGCCGGCGGTCCGGCTACGCCGGCGTGGACCCGCAGGCGGCTGACAGCAAAGGGGCGCGGGCCAGGCACGACCTGCTCGGATTCGGCCCGATGGCCGGCAACCCTTTGCTGTCAGCCGAGGACCTCGCGAAGGCCGTTCGGCTACTACACTGACGACGGAAGCCGGGGTTGATAACTGGCGCCAGGCATCGCATCGGTGTCCACTGCGCAAGGCGTGTTGGCCGCCGAGGCGGCGATGTCCAAGGGAAAACAAAATGATCCAGGAACCAACCCTGCCGCGGGGTGCCGGTATGGAGCCGATCCGCTATCCGGACCCGGACGTCATTGTCATCGACCCGCGCTTTCAGCCCCTGGTGCTGGGCTACGCCGCGATTGAGCGCATCGCCACCGGCTTCCGCTTCACCGAGGGCCCAGCCTATTACGGCGATGGGCGTTACCTGCTGTTCTCCGATATCCCGAACGACCGGCTGCTACGCTGGGACGAGATCACTGGTGCCGTCGCCGTGCTGCGCAATTCCGCCGGCTACCCCGACGGCAACACGCGCGACCGCCAAGGCCGGCTGATCACCTGCGAGCTCGGTAGCCGCACCCTGACGCGCACCGAGTACGACGGCACCGTCACCGTTCTCGCCGCCGCCTTCGAGGGCACCCGGCTGACCGGGCCGAACGACGTGGTGGTGAAGTCCGACGGATCGATCTGGTTCAGCGACAACGGCGCTGGCATCCGCGGTAACTACCTCGGCGACAAGGCGCCGCAGGAAATGCCGTTCCGCGTCTACCGGCTCGATCCCGCAACCAGCGCGCTCAGCATTGCGGTCGGCGACATGGAACGCCCAAACGGGCTGTGCTTCTCGCCGGACGAAACGCGACTTTATGTCGTGGACACGCCAGGCGGGCCGAAAACCACGCATGTCTACGATATCGTCGACGGCCAAGCCGTGAACGGCCGGCTGTTCTTCGACGCCACGCCTGGATACGCCGACGGCATCCGCTGCGACACCAACGGCAACGTCTGGTGCGGCTTCTCGGGGGGAGCCGGCCATGACGGCGTGGCGGTGTTCGCCCCAGACGGCACGCTGATCGGCCGCATCCTGCTGCCGGAACGCTGCGCCAACCTGTGCTTCGGCGGCCGCAAGCGAAACCGGCTGTTTATGACCGCCAGCCAGTCGGTCTATACGCTGTATGTCGAAGCCCAGGGCAACCCGGGCGGCTGACGTCGTATGCAAGAAAGCTTGGGCACATCCCCGGCGGGGTTGGGAGCAAAGCCCCATGATTTCTTCTGCCCGCGGCGCTTAGCCTGGCCTTTCGGCCATGTGGGTTGGCAGCCATAGCGCCAGTCCTGGAAATGCCAGCAATAGTCCGAGCAGCAGGAACATCACCAGGTGGAACGGGATCGTGCCGCGAACCACCTCGCTCAGCTTGCCGGACCAGATGTTCTGAATGACGAACAGGTTGATCCCGATCGGCGGCGAGATCTGGCCGAGCTCGATGTACATCACCAGAATGACGCCAAACCAGATTGGGTCGATGCCGTATTTGAGTAGCACCGGGTATAGCAGCGGCACCGTGATCACAATCATGCCGAGGCTTTCGACCAGGCAGCCGAGCACCGTGTAGAGCACGAACAGCGCGACGAAGAAGGCGAACCGGCTGAGTTCCAGGCCGACCAGGTATTGCGTCACCTGCTCGCCGACGCCGGCATAGCTGATTGCATAGGAGAACACGAAGGCGGCGTAGATGATGAACAGGATGTTGCCGATGCTGGCGACGGCACGGCGCAGCGCCCCGATGAAGGTTTTGAGGCTCAGCTCGCCCCAGATGCGGGAGATGACGATGGCGACGATGCAGCCGATCGCCGCGGCCTCGGTCGGCGTCACCAGCCCGGCATAGATGCCGCCGAGCGTGCAGCCGACCAGCAGCGCGAACGGCGCCACCTGGCCGACCGCCGCCAGGAATCCGGCGAGCGTGCGCACCCCGGCCTCGCGCGGCGCGACACCAGGGCGGAGGTAGGCGTGGATGCCGATATAGGTCATGAACATGGCAGTCAGCAGCAGCCCCGGCACCACACCGGCCATGAACAGCTTTGCGACCGAGGTCTCGGTGAAGGTGCCGTAGACGATCATCGCCAGGCTGGGCGGGAACAGGATGCCGAGGGTGCCGCCGGCGGCCAGCGATCCCGCCGAAAGCGGCCGGTCGTAGCCGCGCGCCAGCAGCTGCGGCAGGGCGACGCTGCCGATCGAAGCGGCGGTCGCGACGCTTGATCCGCTGATCGCCGCAAACACCGCGCAGCCGGCGATGTTGGTCTGCAGCAGCCCGCCGGGAATACGCGCCGACAGCTTGGCGAGGCCGTTGTAGATGCGAAAGCTCAGCCCGCTGCTTTGCAGGATTTCGGCCATCAGGATGAACAGCGGGATGGCGGTGAGGGTAAAGCTGTTCATGCTGCCCCAGCTGACCAGGCCAAGGCCCTTCAGCCCGGACAGGCCGCCCTGCAGCAACAGGTACAGGACGGCCGGCACGGTAATCGCGAACGGCACCGCCATGCCCGCCGCCAGCAGCAGCAGGAACACCGCGAAGACCAACAGTATTTGCACGCCCGGCCCCATCATGACGCGGCCAGGCGCTGAATGTCGCGGCGTAAGCTGCGCAGGAAGGTCAGGCAAAGCACGCCGAAGCCGAGCGCCATCGACAGCCGGGGCACCCACAGCGGCGTCATCAGGCTGGTCGGCGCCACGTCCTCGGAGCGCCAGGTGGTGAGGTCGAGCCGCACCATCTGCCAGAACAGTAACGCCACGCAGGCAAACGACAGGAGGTCGAAAAACAGGTCGGTTGCGGCGCGGCCGCGTTCGGACAGACGGGCGGCAACGAACTCGACACGGTGGAAGGCGTGGTCGACCTGGCACACGGGAAGAGCCAGGAAGGTGATCGCCACCAACAGGTAGCCGCCGAGTTCGTCCGAGATCTCGATCGAGGCGCCGGTCAGGGCGCGGTAAAACACCTCCGAGCCGATCAGCACGATCATCAGCACCAGGATCAGCTGGCAGAGGATCTCGGGGACGCGTTCCAGCCAGCTTTTGCGCGGCGCCCACCGCCAAGTCTCGAAGAACGGTGATGCCGGGTCCGGTTCGATGTCATTCATCGGCCGAGCGTCGCGCGGATCTGGCGCAGCGCCTCGACCGCGTCCGGCCCGTGCGCCTTGGCCCATTCCTCCCAGTAGGGCGCGATCTTCGCCTGGGCCTCAGCGATATCGTCAGGTTTGGCGGCGGTGACCGTCACGCCGCCGGCAGCGATCTTCTGGGTCAGGTCGGCTTCCTCGACGCGCATGGCGGCGGTGATCCAGACGCCGGCATCGACCGCCGCGGCGCGCAGCTTCGCCTGCGTCTCGGACGGCAGCGCGTCGAACGCCTCGCGGTTGGCGATGATGAACGAGTTCACGTAGTTGATCTGAAGGCGGTAGTTGTAGCGGATCAGGTCGCGCCAAGTGTAGCCGGCGCCGGAGCTGGCCGTGAAGGCGCCATCGATGACGCCGCGGTCCAGGGCGGCGGGAACCTCGGAGGGCTGCATGGTCAACGAACTGCCGCCGAACCGGCGCACCAGCTCGCCCTGCTCGGGCGAGGTGACCCGCATCTTGAGGCCCTTCAGCCCGGCCAGGCTGGTCAGCTCGCGCCGCGACCAGGCGGTCTGGAGCGGGTAGGTGTACTGGGCCAGCACGACGATGCCCTTCCTGGCGTAGGCGGCGGTCACGTATCTGTCGAGGATCGGGGTGATGCGGGCGAACTCGGCGTCGTCACGGATCAGCATCGGTAGCCGGGCGACGCCGGACATCGGGATGTTGCCGGTGAAGAACGCATCATCACCAAGCTGGACCACGCCGTCGGCGACCGCCTGGGTGATGTTGGTGGCGTTGATCTGCAGCGAGCCGCCAAGATGCAGCTTCATCTTCAGGGCGCCGTCGGTGGCGCGCTCCATCTCGTCGCTGATGCGGTTGAGGCCGCGCACCGCGGCGACCGTCGCCACCGGGTTGTAGGTGTAGGCTTCCCATGTCGCGGCTGTCGCATCGGCCGCCGGAAGAGACAGGAGCAAAGGCAGCAGGACATGACCGCAGGCGAGCACGACACGGTGGATCATTGGCATGTTTCTTCCCACGGATTTTTATCTCGTGCGGCAACGATCCCATGTGCCAATCGAAACCGTCAATCGCTCAGTATGCGGCGGCGTGCCCTGTTCGGGCCGATTTGGGGCACCAACCGGATGGCCTCAAAGAGCCGTCATGATGACGATGCCTGGCAAATACTTTCTGGCATCGCTGTTTCAGTTCGATCTCATGATGTAATCAACACACGCAAAGTGAACGACGATAGTTCCAAGCACCGGGTCGGCACGTAGCAGGGCTACCTCATCGCAGTCGGTGCAGCGACCCAAGCGCATGCTGCGAGGAGAAACCGTCCAGAGATTGGGGGTCTGGACGGGGTGGTGCACTTGGCTGGTGCAGGCGGTAGTAGGACGCTGGTCTCTCTTTGGTTCGAGCACGCCGATGCCGCACAAGCACAACGCCGTCACCACATCCCGAAGATGTCGTTCAAGGTGCAGAACTGGTCGGCGTATGAGGCAGGCCTGCGCCGGCGCGGCAGCCTCATTTTGTGGATCGAGGACGCCGCTCTGGACTGCTGGCAGACCTGTGGGCCCAGTGGTCAGGCCCGGTTCAAGGACGCAGCCA
>JAYTTA010000135.1:0-8273 GCA_043745345.1 Acetobacteraceae bacterium
TCAGCAACGATCCTGCTCTGATCACGGCGCGATCTCGGCGCGGATCGAGAACTGATCGGCGCGGCCGTTCTCGGTCCGGGTCACCGGGGCGGCGAAGGCCGGGTTGCGGATCACCCGGTCGGCCGAGAGGGCGGAGATCAGCCGCGCGGCGGCGGCGGACTGACCGGAGACGTTCAGCTTGCCCTGGCGCAAGGTAAGCTCGGTGACGAAGGTGTCGTCGGGCAGAATGTCGGTCAGCGCCGCCAGCACCTCGAGCGTGTCGCCGACCCGCGCCTGCTCGGCGGCGAACACGTCGGTGCCAGCGAGGCGCGCCGCGACTTCTCGCCGCAGCCGCTCGATCTGGGCGACACGTGGCTGCAACTCCACAATTTTCCGTTCGGTCTCGTCGAGTGCCGCCTGCTGGAACAGAAAAGGCAGCAGGATGACGGCCGCCAGCAGCATCGCGCCAGTGCCGCCGATAGCCGCCAGGCCGCGCCGGCGCCAGCGATCCGCATTGCTCCGCGTCTGAAACAGCGCGATCTTCCGGATCTCGCCCGCCGGTCCCGGCGCTTCCAGCCGTACGGGCGCGACCCCGGCCCTGTCCATCGCCTCCAGGACCCGCGAGAGCAGCGCTTTCGGCACGAAGGTGAGAAGCAGATGAACCTGGCCCCGCGCCCGATCACGGCGCTCCAGGCCCCAGGCCCAGAACAGCTCCTCGGCACGGAACGGGGTGAACCGGTCCATCTCATATTCCAGCACCCGTCGCGGCTCACGCTCAGCGAGTAGCGGAAGCACCACCCGGCGCTCCAGCAGCACGGCCGGGGGCAGGCGCAGCACCACCGGCAGCCGCCGGTAGGGTGAAGCGGCGTCACGCAACGCCGCTTCACCCTTCGTGTCGAGGGTGAACAGGCCGACCGGCTGCCCACGGCGCCCGGTGCGGACCAGCTCGACAACCGGCGGGTCAGCGTCAAGCGGCATCGGAACGACGGCGACCATCGCATTTTCCGGCCGGCCGGCAGACCGCCAGTTCGGCGGCAGCCAGCCCAGCATCTGCTGCGCCCACCAGGTCAGGAATGGCTGAAGGGTCATGACGGCGCGCATCCCCTTACCTGGAACAAACCGCGCTCGTTACGAGTCGGCTGTGCGTAATACGCGCCAGCGAGGCGAAAGATGCTGACCCCCGTCATCAGCCGCGTTGCCGTCGGAGCATCGGGGCCGCCACGATGTCGGGCCAGGCGCGAGCATCGCCCGGTTCGAACACAATGCGCAGCCGGACCAGCGCCGGCAGGTCGCGCTCAGCCCACCGGTCGCGCCAGCCGCCGGCGCCGTCCGTCCGCCAGTAGCCGATCTCCAGCCGGCTGACGCCACGCAGCAGTTCGGCATCCTTGGGCGGCGGCGGCGGCCCCGTGAGGATGACATGGAGATGTGGCATCCAGCCCAGCATCAGCCGGTGCGCCGCGTCCACTGCCAGGACCATGTCGGCGCGCTGAACGGCGGGCGCCTCCATCGGCAGGGCGGAGGTCAACGCGAGGCGCCGGGCAGTACCGGCCAGGGTAGCGCCGCCCGCGGCCGTGCCGGGATCGGCTTGTTGGATCAGCCGGCGTAAGGTGCGATCGACCGCGTCAAGTTCGCCGTGCTGGTCGATCATCCGGGCCTGCAGGTCCCAGGCGCGCAGTCCGAAGCGCGTACCCTGGCTTAGCCCGGCTAGCAAGAAGCCCATTACCACCAGGGCAACGAGGATCTCAAGCAGCGTGAAGCCGGCTGTTTTTTCATCCATCATGGCGCTGCGGGTGGCGCGATGCTGATGTCCCGCCCGATCAGCGTGACTTCGCGGGTAGAATTTTCACCGCGCCACGACTCGGTCACCGCGACGTCGAACAGCGTCGCGACCGGGCCACGCGCCACGGTTGCCGCGTCGCCGCGCGCCACCGGCACGCTGCCGACGGGCAGGGACCGCACCCGCCAGTGAAAGCCGCGTCCGTCCTCGCCCTGCTGCTCGCCGGCGACCAGCCGGCCGGTATGGCCAATCGCCGCCAGATGCGACCGGGCGCGCGAGATCGCTTCCTGATACTGGCCGGAAACCCTGGCCGAGCGCAGCCCGTCCACGGTGCCCTGGAACAGCACGCCGAGCGCCAGAGCGGCAATGATGAAGGCGACCAGCACCTCCAGCAGGGTGAAGCCATTCTCGGCCGGATTATTCGGCATCGGTGACGCTCACTCGGCCGGTCAGCCAGCTTACGTCGACCAGCCGGCGACGGCTGCCCGCGGCGAACAGGATGCGCCCCCCCGACGAGCTGCCGTCGGGCGCGAAGCTGATTTCAGGTCCGCCCGCGTCTGATCGGCCGACCACCGAAAAGGCCAGCTCAGGCGGCAGCGTCCGCGCCGCCTCGCCCTGCGCCTGATACAGATGGCGTTTCGGATCGAAGCCGAGCACCAGCCTGGTGTTGCCGGCAATGGCACGGGCGCGGGTGTTTCGAAGTTCGGCGACCATGGTGCTGACCGCGGCGCGCATCTGCAACGCGGTGCTGCGCTGGGGCCCGCGCGCCACCACAAGCCCGACCATGAGGCCGAGCACCACCAGCACCACTAGCATCTCGATCAGCGTGAAGCCCCGGTCAGTTGGCAAGGTCGGTCAGTTGGCAAGATCGTTGAGACTCAGCATTGCCAGCAGCAGGGAAGAAACAATGCCGGCGATGGCGGCGCCCATCAGGATGGTGATCGCCGGCACCAGCAGCGCCACGACTCGCTGCACTCCTGTCCGTGCTTGGGCCTCATGGACCTCGGCGGCGCGCAGCGACATGGCGCCGAGCTGTGCGGTCTCCTCGCCCAGCCGAAGCAGGTAGATCATGCGCAGCGGGAAGATGCCCGACTCCGATAACGGCCGCGACAAGCCGCCCCCGCCCTTGGCGCTGATGGTGGCGGCATCGACCGCAGCGACACCCGCAAGGTTTCCCAGCGCGTCGCGCACGATGCCCAAGGCGGCGATCAGCGGCACGCCGTTCAGCATCAGCGTGCCGAGGGTGCGGCTGAACCGCGCCGCCAGGATTTCGCGCGCCAGCCGGCCGATGATCGGCAGCCGCAGGATCGTTCTATCGGCCAGCAGCCTCGGGCCCGGCCGATGCCACGCGTTCCGCGCCAGCACGACGAGACCGGCGATGGCCGCGAGCGTATAAAGTCCGTAGGCCGACACGGCGTCGCCCATGGCCACCAGGATTTGGGTCGGGCGCGGCAGCTCAACGCCGTTCTGCGCGAACAACGGTAAAAATTGCGGCAGCACCTCGGTCAGCAGCAGCGTGATCGAGCCGAGGGCGACCACCACCAGGATCGCCGGATAGATCATCGCCGAGGTGATCGTCGAGGCCAGCGCACGCTCGCGTTCCAGCAGCGTGGCGAGGTGGGTAAGGGTCGGGGCCAGGGTGCCGCCGGCCTCGCCGGCCCGCACCAGCCCGATATAAAGCCGGGAGAAGCTGCCGGGATGCTTCGACATCGCGGCCGCAAGCGCACCGCCGTCGCGCACGCTGTCGCGGATCTGCCCGACGACACGAGCCACGCGGGGCGAGCCGGCGGTCTCAACCAGGAAGCGCAGCGCGTGGTCGAGGTCCTGGCCGGCGGTCAGCATGATTGCCAGCTCGCCGGTGATCTCGAACACGCTTTGGCGGCTCAGCGATGAACGGCCGAATTCGAGGTTCAGCAGCCCGCCGAGCGGTCGCGCTAAGGCCGCCGGCTGAGCGCGCATCGGTATGTGGCCCTGGCGGCGCAGCCTGGTCACGACCTCCGACTCGTCCGCGGCATCCATCTCACCGGTCGCGAGCTGGCCGGCGGCGTCGATCGCGCTGTAGCGGAACAGGGCCACGGTCAGGCCTCGGTGCGGATGCTGCGCACGACTTCCTCGATCGTGGTGTCGCCGTCGAGTGCGGCGCGCAGCCCGGCCTCGAACATCGTCACCATGCCGGCGGCGACGGCGGCGCGCTCGATCTCGACCTGGTCGGCGCGCGCGAACACCAGCCGCTCGATCGTGGCATCGGGTTGCAGAAACTCGGCGATCGCCTGGCGGCCGCGATAGCCAGTGCCGCGACACGCAGCACAGCCGACCGGGCGCCATAACCTTGGTTCCCGGTCCGGTCCGGCGATCGCCCGCAGATCGAAACGCTCGACCATGGCAGCCGGTGCGTCGATCGGGTCGCGACATTCGGTACACAACCGCCGTACCAGCCGCTGGGCCAGCACGCCGCGCAGCACCGCGGTCATCAGATAGTCCTCCAGCCCCATGTCACGCAGCCGGGTGATCGTCGCCGCGGCCGAGTTGGTGTGCACGGTGGACAGCACGAGGTGTCCGGTCAGCGCCGCCTGCACCGCGATCTGAGCGGTTTCGAGATCGCGGATCTCGCCGACCATGATGACGTCGGGATCCTGGCGTAGGATCGAGCGCAGCAGGGTCGAAAAATTCAGGCCGATCTGCGGCTTGACCTGGATCTGGTTAATGCCGCCGAGCTGGTATTCGATCGGATCCTCGACGGTGACGATTTTTCGCGCGATCGAGTTTAATGCCAATAGTCCGGTGTACAGCGTCGTGGTCTTGCCGCTGCCGGTCGGGCCGGTCACCAGCACGATGCCGTTGGGTAGCTCGAGCGCCCGGCTCCAGGGCGTGATGACGGTTTGGGCCAGACCGAGCTTGCCGTAGTCGAACGCCACGGTGCTGCGGTCGAGCACGCGCAGCACCACGGTTTCGCCATACAGCGAGGGAACGGTGGAAACCCGGAAATCGATCTCGGTGCCGCGCACCGCGAGTTTTATGCGGCCGTCCTGCGGCAGACGGCGTTCGGCGATGTCCAGCCGCGCCATTATCTTGAGTCTCGAAGTGATCGCCGCAGTCATCCGCACCGGCTGGTTCTCCGCCTCGTGCAGCACGCCGTCGTAGCGGTAGCGCACCCGCAGCCGGTCTTCGAACGGCTCCAGGTGGATGTCGGAGGCGCGGGTCTCGACGGCGCGCGAAATCAGCTGGTTGACGAGGCGAATGACCGGTGCCTCGCTGGCCATGTCCTTTAGCCGCTCGGCGTCCTCCTCCAGCGGTTCCATCCCGTTGTTCGATTCGGCCTCGGCTGGCGTATCGGGATAGAGGCGGTCGAACGCGGCATCGAGCTCGATTGGCACCGCAACCTCCAGCACGACGCGGCGTCCGGTCGCGGCGGCGATCGCAGCGGGAGCGAAATCGTCGATCGGGTCGGCGGTCGCGACAACCAGCGCGCCGCCGTCGAGTGCCACCGGCATGGCGCGGGCGGCACGTAGGAACCGCGCGGTCAGCCGGTCGGCCAGCACCGGCGTATCGACAGGGTAGCGTTCGGGGTTTGCGAGGGGCAGACTCAGCATGTCACAAAATGCCTGGGCCAACACCCGCTCGGTAATCATGCCGAGCTGGATCAGCACGGTGTCCAACCTCTGGCCGCTCTCCTCGGCAACGCGCCGGCCTCGATCGAGCGTGCGCGGGTCGCAATGGCCGCCGGCAGCCAGCCACTCGGCCAGGCGGTCCATTGCCAGGGCGCCCGGTTGGGCCAGGTTAGGTCGGGTCGCGACAGAACTCATCGTCAAGCCATACGATGTTGAGGGCTGCCAGGATGCAGATCGCGAGGATTTATTCCAGAGCCATTTGGCAGGGGCTCAGATTATCATGCAAAGGACTTGCGCCCCGTTCGATATTTAACGTCAGGAGACCCGCCTGCCTTTCTGGCTTTTCCCGCTTCTCGCAGCCCCGTTTGTCGGCAGTTTCCTTGGCGTGCTGATCCAGCGGCTGCCCGCCCAGCGGCCGGTGGCGCTGTCCCGATCCGCTTGTGAAAGCTGCGGCACGAGGCTAGCGGCGCGTGACCTGATGCCAGTGCTTAGCTGGATATGGCTGCGCGGCCATTGCCGGACCTGCGGCGCGGCAATCGGCTCTTTTCCATTGGCGGTAGAATTTTCAGCGATGGCGGTGGCCGGCGCGGCAGCGATAATCGAACCTGACGCGTCGCGACTTTGGCTCGATTGCGCGCTCGGATGGGTGCTGCTGACCTTGGGCTGGATTGACGCGCGGTATCTGCGGCTGCCCGACGTGCTGACCTTGCCGTTGATCCCGGCTGGACTGGTCGTAGCGCTGGTGCGAACGCCGGGCGAGATCCTCGACCGGGCGCTGGCAGCGGTTGCCGGCTACGCCTGCCTGCGCGCGGTTGCTTTGGGCTACCGCGCTTGGCGCGGCCGGGAGGGCCTGGGCCAGGGTGACGCCAAGCTGCTGGCGGCGGCCGGCGCCTGGGTCGGCCTGGCCGCAGTGTTCAATGTCCTGCTCGGCGGGGCGATAATCACCCTGCTCACAGTGCTGCCCCGCGCCCACCGGCTGACCGCGGCGACGGCGCTGCCGTTTGGCCCCGGCCTCTGCCTCGCATTCTGGCTGACTTGGCTATGGTCCTGACATGGTCGCTGTAAGCCGGTGGCATCCGTGCCCTCAGGCCGAATAGCACTACCCTGAGCTGGCAGACCGGCCGGGATGGAGGAAAGCAAGGACTCATGTGTCATAGAGTTTCCAGGCCTATGCGTTTGGTCCCGGGATGAGGTGGTGTGGGTTTAGTTTGAAGATGTCGGGCGTTGTCGTCCAGGCGTGGCAGATGACCTCAAAGAATGTCTTCCACCGGATGGCTTTGAGGTGCTTGGCGACGTTGTCGGCCGACACGAAAGCTAGGACGTGTGCCTTGAGGCTTTCGAGGTCGGGATAGTGGAACGCCTTGATTGTGGCTTTCTTGACGGTGCGGTTCATCGGCTCAGCCTGGCCATTGGTCCACGGGTGATATGGCTTGGTCAGCTTATGCTCGATGCCGTTCTCATTGCAGACGCGATCGAAGATGTGGCCGCCGAGATACCGCCGGGTCGGACCGTTGCGGTTCTTTGGCAGATCGGCGAAGGCCATGCCGTTGTCGGTCAGCACGGTGTGGATGGCATACGGGAACGCCTCGACCACGCCGCGCAGGAACTCGAAATAAGTGAACTTGGATACCCGGTCGATGGCCAGAGGCAGGTTGAGCTTACCCTGGGCCAGGCGCAGTTCGCTGATGTCGATGTGGACGTAGCCGATCGAGGTTTCGGGGAACTTGCCCCGCTTGGAAGCTTTGTCCGGGTTTTCGGGCGGAGCTGGCCAATGTTCCGGCGGCACAGCCGCTGGGAAGCCGCTGGAGGATGAGCCGTGAAGACTGCTTGCCATAGCGCTTCCTCTCCCTCTCAGGTCAAAGCAGCATCACGACTCTCCGGGGCTAAACAGCTGGAGGGGGGAGAAAGCCGGCGCAAGCTGTTCTGAATTATTAAAAGGCTGGAACCGACAGCAGCAATGCTTCCGAGCCACAGGACTAATTGAAACGCCTTGCTGTCCTGCCTCCATCCAGCAGCAGCCATGCGCTAACCGCGAAGAGAAGCGAGGGGCCTACAGAAATGGCTTGAGGTAAAAGAAAAAGATGGAGGCCCATAGCCACAGTCAGGAGGGCACTCAGGTCAAACGAAGTACGGAGATCATTATGAGTGTGTATAGCGCGATAGCCCCGGCGATGTAGAATATCTGGTACTTCGAAGAAATTGTTTCCATGGCACGGTCTTTGACCTGGGTGAGCAGTTCCGGCCAAGTGTAGGAGACAAAGTCCCCCTGCGACATGATATTCACCAGTTTTCCGCTTTCGTCGACAATGGGAACATGCCTGAAACGTTCGTTGGACATCTGGCGAACCCAGTCCAAAATATTATCGTCTGGTTGGGCGACCTTCAGCTCGCGGGTCATGATCTGCGATAAAGGCGTTGTGCGTGGGTCCAGGCCGTTGTCGAGCAGGCGACGCATGAAGTCGCGTTCGGTCACGATGCCGACGGGTTTGTTACCGGTATCGACGATGACGGCCGCACCATAGTTTTTGGCCGACATCGCGTGGATGGCGACATGGACCAGGGTGTCGGCAGAGAACGTCATTGCCGGTGGCTTTGACCGGAATTCAGGCCGATCCATTATCTTTACCACGTCTTTCCTCCTATCGGGACTTCTGGATGTAGCCAGAGGAGGACATGGTGCGTCGCGCGCAACTTTGCGAAACGGCTGCTAAGCATTTGAAAAAAAATCTGGCGAGTATCTTGCCAGGTTTTTTTCCTACGGGAATACGCTCCCGGACGCTATCCCGGCGGCCTCACTCTACATTAGCCGGACGCACACCAGACGAGGCATACGGTGCGGGTATGACGGAGAGACTGGCGGCCTGATAACAACCAGGACCAAGCTTAACTCGGCCGCCAAACTGTCCAAA
>JAYTTA010000136.1:0-8231 GCA_043745345.1 Acetobacteraceae bacterium
CCGCGGACCTTTGCCGGACCAGCCATGTTGCCGCAAGCTATTGAAAAAATTGGCGGACCCGACGAGATTCGAACTCATGACCTCTGCCTTCGGAGGGCAGCGCTCTATCCAGCTGAGCTACGGGTCCCGCAGAGTGATCATACCCTTAAAGCCCCGGCCCTGAAAGCCCCGGCCGCGAGTTGCTTCAAGGTTCAGGGCGACTGCTGTTTCAGCCAAAACGCCGCGGCGCTTTCAGCCGAGGACGGCAGCGGAGTATTGGGCGCGATAATCCAGGCGATCGCATCGTCGATCGGAACCTGGCGGCCAAGGTCGCGGAACAGCAGGTGATAGCCGGTGGAATAGAAAGCGCGACGGCTGGACGGCGGCAGTCGGTGCCAGGTGACTGCGGTCGCACGCGGAGGGATCAGCTCGTCCTTGGCGCCATACATCAACAACGCCGGCGCATCGAATTCCAGCGCGGCAGCGAGGGCCGCGTCCATTAGGTCGACCAGCCCGCGCACCGTGTCGACGCGGGTGCGGCGCAAGCTGAGCGGGTCAGTCGACAGCCGCATCAGCGCCTCGGTGTTGTCCGACGGCGTGACCTTCAGCCCCTGCCCGGTCAGCTCCATGCCCGGCACGGTGTTCGATGCCAGCCACAGCAGGCTGCGCAGGAATGAGTTCATCGCCGCTCGGCCCCATACGGCCGGGGCGAGCAGCAGGTAGCCATCGACGTCCGGCGGGTTAGGCCGGGTCGCCATGTGCATGAGCACCGCGGCCCCCATGCTCTCGCCGAGCAGAATAAGCCGAACGCCCGGATAGCGCGCCCGCAGCAGCCGGGCCATGGTGGCCGCATCGTCGGCCAGCGCATCGCCACCGGGCCAGAAGCCGCGTGCCGCCGTCGCGCCGAAGCCGCGCTGGTCAGGCGCATACACCGCGATGCCCGCGGCGGCGAAGTCCGGGGCGGGGATCTCCCACGCGTCGCGGCTGTCGTTGATGCCGTGCAGTGCCAGCACCACGGCAGTTGGCGCGCTCTCCGGCAGCCAGCTCCGGAACGGCAGTCGCATGCCGTCCGGCATGGTGAAGGCGTCGTCGGCCTGGACCGCCGGTGCGATGGTTGGCCCCGGCGTTGCGATCTCGCTCACGCAGCCTCCGAGCCATGATGCCGCCAGAACGAGGCAGACAAGGGAAAAGGTTGAACGCACCGGCGGCATCGCTATCATCCTCCGGTATCGCAGACCATAGAGGATCTTCATGCCGGATGGCGTCGCCACCCCGATCGAGACCATTCACGTCAACGAACGCACCGTCGCCTGCGACGGTGGCGACGGCGGGCTTGGCCATCCCCGCGTATACCTCCGCATCGTCCAGCACTCGGTGATCTGCCCGTGGTGTTCGCGGCTGTACGTGCTGAACGAGGGCGCCGGCCACGACGAGGGGCACTAAAACGATGGATGTCGAGACCGCGGCGCCGCTGCCGGGGACAGCGGCCGGAAAACTACATGTCGTTCTGATCGACGGCTCCGGCTTTATCTTCCGCGCCTACCACGCGCTGCCGCCGATGACGCGCGGCGACGGCACCCCGGTCAACGCGGTGTTCGGCTTTTCCAACATGCTGGCACGGCTGCTGCGCGACCATGCCGGCAGCCACATCGCGGTGATCTTCGACGCCGGCCGGCTGACGTTCCGAAACCGCATCTCCGACCAGTACAAGGCCCACCGGCCGCCACCGCCTGACGATCTGCTGCCGCAGTTCCCGCTGGTTCGCGAGGCGACCGAGGCGTTCAACGTCGCCTCGATAGAGCTTGACGACTGGGAGGCCGACGACCTCATCGCCTCCTACGCCCGTGCCGTCACCGACATTGGCGGCCAGGTCACCATCGTGTCGTCCGACAAGGACCTAATGCAGCTGATCCGCCCCGGCGTCGGCATGATCGATCCGATCAAGCAGAAGGCGATCGGCCCCGCCGAGGTGATGGAGAAGTTCGGCGTACCGCCGGGCAAGCTGGTCGAGGCTCAGGCGCTGATGGGCGACAGCGTCGACAACGTGCCCGGCATTCCCGGCATCGGGCCGAAGACCGCGGCCCAGCTGATCGTCGAGTTCGGCGACGTCGAAAGCGTGCTGGCGGCGGCACCCGGCATGAAGCCGTCCCGCAGGCGTGATCTGCTGATCGAGCACGCCGGCGCCGCCCGGCTGTCCCGCCGGCTGGTCGAATTGCGTGAGGACGCACCGCTGCCGCAGCCGATCGAGGCTCTGGCCGTGCGTGAGCTCGACCGCCTGCGGCTTTCCAAATTCCTCGGCGCCCAGGGTTTTCGAAGTGTTGCCCTCCGGCTGGGAATCGACAGCCTGTCCATCCCCGCCGAACCCGATCCATCGGCGCCCGCCCCTGAACACGACGTGTCGGTGGCTTTTTCCGGTTACGAGACCGTGCTCGAAATCGCCGCGCTGCGCGGCTGGATCGACGCCGCGCGCCTCGCCGGATGGGTGGCGATCGAGACCCTGAGGGAAGGGCCGGACGCGATGCGCCCCCGGCTGGTCGGGATTTCGCTGGCGATCGGACCCGGCAAGTCCTGCTACATCCCGGTCGCGCATGAGGAGCTGACGCCGCAGCTGAAGGTCGATGCCGTCGTCGCCGAGCTGGCGGCCCTGCTTACCGATACCTCGGTGCTGAAAATCCTCCACGACGCCAAGCCCGGCCTGATGGCGCTGCGCCGGCATGGCTTTCCAGGCCCGTCGCCGATCGACGACACCATGCTTGTTTCCTATGCCCAGGATGGCGGCCGGCACGGCCACGGGCTGGACGAGCTCTCCATCCTCCATCTCGGCCAAACGCCGGCCACCCTCGACGGCGTCACGGGGACAGGGCGCGGCCGGCTGACCGTCGCCCAAATCCCGATCGAGCGCGCGATGCCGTTCGCCGCCGAGCGCGCCGACGTGATTTTTCGACTTTGGCGGAAGCTCCGCCCGATGCTGCGGCTGAACAAGTCCCTGGCCCTGTACGAACAGCTCGAACGCCGCCTGGTGCCGATCCTTTTGGAAATGGAGACCGCCGGCGTCAAGGTCGATGAGGACGAGTTGCGAAGGATGTCGGCGGACTTTGAAAAACGCATGGCGGTGATGGAAACCGACATCCACCGTCTCGCCGGCCGGCCGTTCAACCTCGGCTCGGCCAAGCAGCTGGGCGAGGTTCTGTTCGACGAGATGAAGCTGCCCGGCGGCCGGCGGATGAAGACCGGCGCCTGGGGCACCGACGCCTCGGTGCTGGCCACCCTCGCCGAGCAGGGCCTCGAACTGCCGCAAAAAATCCTCGACTGGCGCCAGTTGGCGAAACTTAAATCGACCTATGCCGACGCGCTGGTGACTGAAATCAACCCCGAAACCGGGCGCGTGCACACGACCTTCGCGATGGCGATCGCCTCCACCGGCCGGCTGTCCTCGACCGATCCTAACCTGCAGAACATCCCGATCCGTACCGAGGAGGGCGGCCGCATTCGCCGCGCCTTCATCGCCGAACCCGGCCACATGCTGGTCAGCGCCGACTACTCGCAGATCGAGCTGCGGCTGCTTGCCCACATGGCCAACATCCCGCAGCTGCGAAAAAGCTTCGCCGCCGGCGAGGATATCCATGCGCGCACCGCGAGCGAGGTGTTCGGCGTGCCGATGGAGGGCATGGACGCCTCAACCCGGCGGCGCGCCAAGGCCATCAACTTCGGCATCATCTACGGCATCAGCGCCTTCGGCCTGGCGCGTCAGCTGGCGATCTCGCCGGGCGAAGCCAAGCTCTACATCGACGCCTACTTCGTGCGTTACCCCGCCATTCGCATCTACATGGAAACGCTGCGCGAGGAAGCCCGGCTGCACGGCTACGTCACCAGCCCGTTCGGCCGCCGCATCTGGATCCCGGGGATCGCCGATAAAAATCCTGCCCGGCGTAGCTACGCCGAGCGCCAAGCGATCAACGCCCCTCTGCAAGGGGGCGCCGCCGACATTATCAAGCGCGCCATGGTCAAACTGCCGGCGGCCTTGCTCGCCGCCGGCCTGAAATCGAGGTTGCTGCTGCAGGTGCATGACGAGTTGCTGTTCGAGGCACCGGATGACGAGGCCGAAGCGCTATCTGTCCTGGCCAAGCGCGTAATGGAGTCGGCGGCCTCGCTGTCGGTGCCGCTGGTGGTGGAGACCGGGGTGGGGCGGAATTGGTCGGAGGCTCATTAGAGGCAGGGCTGGGGCTCTGCCCTTGACCCCGCTCGGGAAGCGCCCAGGCGCGCCCAATCTTAAGGAAGGGGTTATAAAGGGCGACTGCCCCTTGGCGGGGTTTGGGGCGGAGCGCCATGCTTCCTTCTAATGCAGACGCAGGACAACCCCAGGCGCCCGCCACTCGGACGGTTGGATCAACCCCACCGAGCCAACGCGCACGGAATGCAGCCGACCCTCGATCTGGCGCTGCCAGAAATCGAGGAACTTATGCAGCACCGGAAACTCCGGCGCGATATCAAGCTCCTGCCATACATACGTTTGCAACAGCCCGGGATGATCCGGCATCCGGTAGAGGATTTCAGCGGTGGTCAGGCGATAGTCCTTCAGCTGCAACGCAAGGCTCATCGGGATGATCTCCTTTGATATCGGTCAGCCACAGTCCCCCGCGACTTCTTTCTCTTGCCTTTACAGCGTCAGCCCGGTTGCCGAATTACCGGATAATGACACCGGTTCCCGGTCGGCGCGCAAGAAATTTCTGTTTGATCTCAATTGTTTGGCACTCCTCAGCAGAGTGTGCTGCTGATTGCCTTGACTTGTCGCGGCGACCGTTCTAGATCGCTGGCACTCCCTAGATGGGAGTGCTAACAAACGGCGGCGGTGCCTATGGGGCCGTGTCCGGGTTGGCCAATTCAATCAAGGATCTTCGGCTGCGTCATGGCCGAAATCATATAGGAGCGATCCGAATGAAGTTCCGTCCCCTGCACGACAGGGTCGTGGTCCGTCGGCTCAACGCCGAGGAAAAGACCTCCGGTGGCATCATCATCCCCGACACGGCCAAAGAGAAGCCGATGGAGGGCGAAGTCATCGCCGTCGGTCCTGGCTCACGCAACGAAGCCGGCCAGATCGTGGCGCTGGATGTGAAGGCGGGCGACCGCATTCTATTCGGCAAGTGGTCCGGCACCGAGGTGAAGCTTGATAGCGAGGAGCTCCTGATCATGAAGGAGTCCGACATCATGGGCATCATCGAGGGTGTTCCCGCTGCGAAAAAGAAAGCCGCCTAACCTTCGGCTTCACGACACAAATTTTCAGATAGGAAATATACCATGGCTGCCAAGGAAGTACGCTTCGGCGGTGACGCGCGCGCCCGGATGCTGCGCGGCGTCGATATCCTCGCCGACGCCGTGAAGGTGACGCTCGGTCCCAAGGGCCGCAATGTCGTCCTCGACAAGAGCTTCGGCGCCCCGCGCATTACCAAGGACGGTGTGACGGTCGCCAAGGAGATCGAACTCGCCGACAAATTTGAGAACATGGGCGCGCAGATGGTGCGCGAAGTTGCCAGCAAGACCAACGACACCGCTGGCGACGGCACCACCACCGCGACCGTGCTGGCGCAGTCGATCGTCCGTGAGGGCTCCAAGGCGGTTGCCGCCGGCATGAACCCGATGGACCTCAAGCGCGGCATCGACAAGGCGGTTGCCGCCATCGTCGAAGAGCTCAAGAAGCGTTCGAAGAAGATCACCACCCAGGCCGAGATCGCCCAGGTCGGCACGATCTCCTCGAACGGCGAAGTCGAGATCGGCCGAATGATCTCGGAAGCGATGCAGAAGGTCGGCAACGAGGGTGTCATCACCGTCGAGGAAGCCAAGGGCATCCAGACCGAGCTCGAAGTGGTCGAGGGCATGCAGTTCGACCGCGGCTATGTCTCCCCGTATTTCATCACCAATGCGGAGAAAATGGTCGTAGATATGGATCAGCCCTACATCCTGATCCACGAGAAGAAGCTGTCGGGCCTGCAGCCGATGCTGCCGCTGCTCGAAAGCATTGTGCAGTCCGGCCGGCCGCTGCTGATCATCGCCGAGGATGTCGAGGGCGAAGCCCTGGCCACCCTGGTGGTGAACAAGCTGCGTGGCGGATTGAAGGTCGCTGCCGTCAAGGCGCCGGGCTTTGGCGATCGCCGCAAGGCGATGCTGGAAGACATCGCCATCCTGACCGGCGGCCAGGTGATCAGCGAAGACCTGGGCATCAAGCTTGAGACGGTGACGCTGGCCATGCTCGGTAAGGCCAAGAAGATCCTAATCGAGAAGGAAAACACCACGATCGTCGAGGGCGCCGGCAAGAAGGCCGACATCCAGGGCCGTTGCAACCAGATCCGCGCTCAGGTCGAAGAGACGACTTCCGACTACGACAAGGAGAAGCTGCAGGAGCGTCTGGCGAAGCTCGCCGGCGGTGTTGCCGTCATCCGCGTCGGCGGCTCGACCGAGGTCGAGGTGAAGGAGCGCAAGGATCGCGTCGATGACGCGCTTCATGCGACCCGCGCAGCGGTCGAGGAAGGCATCGTTCCAGGCGGTGGCGTGGCGCTCGCGCGGACCTCGCTGATCCTGGCCAAGCTGAAGTCCGACAACGACGACCAGCGCGTCGGCATCGAGATCGTGCGCAAGGCGGTTCAGACACCGTTGCGTCAGATCGCCGAGAACGCCGGCGAGGACGGCGCCGTAATCGCCGGCAAGGTGCTCGACAACGACGACTACAGCTATGGCTTCGACGCGCAGACCGGCACGTTCAAGGACATGGTGAAGTCGGGCATCATCGACCCGACCAAGGTGGTTCGCACCGCCCTGCAGGACGCGGCCTCGGTTGCCGGCCTGTTGGTGACGACGGAAGCCATGGTCGCCGAGAAGCCGGAGAAGCGCCAGATGTCCGGCCCGCCGGGTGGCGGCGGAATGGGCGGAATGGGCGACATGGACTTCTAGACCGCTCGTTGATTTTACTGGGCCGGCCATTTGGCACGTATTTCTGCGCTTCCGGTGCTCACGGCCGAGACGGCCGCTCCGCTCCGGCTCTCGAAAGACGCGCCAGCTAGATCGGCCTAGCGAATTACCGAACGGTCTGGGTCGGTGTGATCCAGAATAGTGAGAAGAGGGGGCGAACTTCGCGGTTCGCCCCTTTTCTTTTGGTCTGGTTCGGCTATAGTGCTGTTGCCTGATGGCGCAAAACTGCCATAGCCCTTGTCTCGGTCGTTGACAGAGACAAGCATTTCTGCGTCAACTGGTAAGACGCAATCGTATCTTGGTTTGGCTTGCTGCGCTTCCCTCTGTCGGGTGCTCTCAAGAAGTCCAACGGCCCGATTGTCTCAAGTGTTTCGTCAATGACGGGATGCTAAGTGCTCGGCGATTCCCGTCGGGCGCCAACGGACGAAGAGAGTAACGCAGATATGGCTATCGGTACGGTCAAGTGGTTCAATACGACCAAAGGCTTTGGCTTCATAATGCCGCAGGACGGCAGCAAGGACGTGTTCGTCCACATCACCGCAGTTCAGGCCGCCGGCATGCGTGGTCTCAATGAGGGCCAGGCCGTCAGCTACGACGTTGAGATGGAGCGCGGCAAGGCCGCCGCCACCAACCTCAAGCTGGCCTGACCCAGGCTGGCGCGTCTTCTTCCGATGATCCATGCGATCCCGACGAAGCGATCCATCGAAAATCTTCCATCCGCTTGGACCTACAAGACGTTTCCGTCGTTTGTAGACATAGGCTGGGTTTACCCACAAACGTGTGCGTTGTCGGCGTATCGTAATAGGAGTGTCTGATATGGCTGTTGGTACTGTGAAGTGGTTCAATGCCACTAAGGGTTTCGGTTTCATAATGCCGCAGGATGGTGGCAAGGATGTGTTCGTCCACATCACCGCTGTGCAGGCCGCAGGCCTGAAAGGTCTCGATGATGGACAAAAGGTCAGCTACGAAGTGGCTATGGAGCGCGGTAAGGCCGCCGCCACCAACCTTCGCCTGGCCTAATACTTCGGCTCCGCTGCACTAGCCGAACCGGGCCGCACTGTTCTAGTGCGGCCCGGTTCACGTTTGGCTATTCCACCGCCTCCAGACCCCCGTGCGTGACCTGGGCATGAGCCAGCATCGTGCGCGCGATCTCACGCTCCCCCATCACCACCACCGATGCACCGTGGGCACTGAGATGAGCCACCTCCGCGTCCTGATGGGCGCGCGAGATAATGACCAGGCCGGGCTGCATCGCCCGTGCTTGTTCGACTATCTGTCCTGCCTCGAACACG
>JAYTTA010000137.1:0-8214 GCA_043745345.1 Acetobacteraceae bacterium
GAAGCGGTACCGCGCCAGTGGTTCAGCCGCACCCGACAGGCGATCATCCCGGCCGACGAGGCGGTGTTCCGCGACGAGCAGCTGGTGATCGACGTCTACGCAGGAGCCGGCATGCTGGCGCGGAAATTCGAGGCGAGCTCGGCCTATGACACGGGGTTCAACGCCGCGATCATGCGGGGGAATGCGGCGGTTTAGCTTGCGCCTGCCGTCATCAGTCGAGCCTGGGGCTGCGACAGGGAACGATAGATCAGGGCGCTCGCGCTCGCGCCGATGAACCATCCCCAATCGCCCACGGTGAAGATCACACCGTAGGTGCCAAGCAGTAACAGGCCGATAGAAAGAACGCCGGACGCGGCCAGCGCGATCAGCGCCTTATGGTTCCAGCCGCCGTCATGGCTGAACCAGCCAAGCGTGGACAACCCGACGGTGCTGTTATGGGTGAGGCCGCTGGCCGAAGGGATCAGCGTGATAACCAGGACCTCGACCGCCTTCGACGCAAAATAGATCTGCACGCCATACCACACGTTGCCGACCACGCCGCGCACGACGGCCGCCAGGTTGGCTCCCATCACACCGAACGAGATGCGGGCGACCACTGGGAAGGAGATGCCGCAGCGCAGCAAGGGCCGGCCTCAGGGTGCCGTTGGCGCCAGATCGTGATTGTAGAGCCGTGGGTGCGCGCTGGTGATCGCCAGGGTCGGAACTTCGCTGTTTACCGTCGACATTCCGGCTCCTGCATGTTGTCGCCCAGCGGCCAGGATCGGCACGTGTACAACCACACAAGCCCCGCAAGAACCAAGCCAGAAATCAAGAGCGGGGTGAACCGCGAGGTCGCGTGATGATGGCTGACAGGATGGGGATGACACAGTCAGGTCATATTCGGCGGGGCATTATCGGGATGGCGGAAGCAACTGAAACGGTGATCGTTCACCATGCCGATCGCCTGCATGAGGGCGTAGCAGATAGTGGAGCCTACAAAGCGCAGGCCGTATTTCGTCAGCTCTCGGCTGAGCTTTTTCGAAAAATCGCTGGTCGTGAGTATGCTTTCGTCGGGGCCACGGCGGATGATCGGCGCGTTGCTGACGAACGACCACAGATAGGCGTCGAGGCTGCCGTGTTCAGCGATGATTGTCAGGACGGCGCGGGCGTTGTCGCGGGTGGAGGCGATCTTCTGGCGATGGCGGACGACGCCCGAGTTTGTCAGCACGTCGTGCAGCTCATCGTCGGTCATGGCGGCAACGCGGGTGATGTCGAAGTTGTGGAAGGCGGCGCGGTAGTGTTCGCGGCGCGCGAGGATGGTGCGCCAGGACAGGCCTGCCTGGGCGCCTTCCAGGGTGATCATCTCGAACAGGGTGCGGTCATCATGGACCGGCACGCCCCACTCGGTGTCGTGGTAGTCTTGATCCAGCTGGCTAGCCTCGGACCAAGGGCCGCAGCGCTTGAGGGATGGGTTTGCAAAGGGCTTGCCCTTTGACGGGTCCAGGGCGGCGCCCTGGCCTTCACTCACCTTTCTGGAGCTTTCTTTCGGTGATCTGCGCAAACAACGCCGCGCCGAACGGGGTCGCATCATCGTTGAAGTTATAACCGGAATTATGCAGTCCTGCGGATTGGCCATTGCCGACGTTGATGTAGGCACCCGGGACCTTCTCCATCATGAACGAGAAGTCTTCCGATCCCATGCCGGGCGGCTTTTTGCGATCGACGTTAACGTCGCCGACCAGGTCAGCGGCGGCATCGGCGAAGGCCTTTGTTTCCGTAGCATCGTTGATCAGCGGGGCGAAGATAAGGCGGAAATTCACCGTCGCGGTGGCGCCGAAGCCGGCGGCGACGTTTTCGGCGACCCGTTTCACGCCGGCTTCGAGCAGCGCCATGGTTTCGGGCGTGAAGGCGCGCGCGGTGCCCGAAATCGTGGCGGCCTCCGGGATGACGTTGTAGGCGTTGCCGGCGACGATCCTGGTCACGCTGAGCACGGCGGTGTCGGCCGGCGGCACGTTGCGGGCGACGATCGATTGCAAGGCGGTGGTGATGTGGCATGCGGCGAGCACCGGGTCGATGCTTGCTTCGGGGCGGGCGCCATGGGCGCCGCGGCCGGTGATGGTGATGTCGAAGAAGGCGCCGCCGGCGGCGGATGGGCCGGGGGTGATGGCGTAGCTGCCGATATCCATGCCGGGCCGGTTGTGGATGGCGTAGATGGCGTTGCAGGGGAAGCGTTCGAAAAGCTTGTCGTTCAGCATCGCCAGCGCGCCGCCCACGCCTTCCTCGCCGGGCTGGAAGATGAAGTTGACGGTGCCGTTGAAATTCCTGGTGGCGGCGAGGTAGCGCGCGGCGCCGAGCAGCATCGTGGTGTGGCCGTCATGGCCGCAGGCGTGCATGCGGCCGGGGTTCTCGCTGGCATAGTTCAGCCCGGTCGCCTCGGTGATCGGCAGCGCGTCCATGTCGGCGCGTAGCCCGATGGTGGCTTCGCCGTTGCCCGATCGCAGCACGCCGACCACGCCGGTTTTCCCGACGCCACGATGGACCTCGATGCCCCAGCTTTCGAGCAGGTCGGCAACGATGTTCGCCGTGCGGTGCTCCTCCATGCCGAGTTCGGGATGGGTGTGCAGGTCACGGCGGATGGCGGTGAGGTCGTCGCCGTAGGTCCTGATGGTGTCGATTGCCGACATGCGTGCTCCTGCCCGGGCTAGAGCAGCCCGGCAATGATATTGATGGTGAGGGCGAGGATGATGGTATTGAACAGGAACGACAACAGACCGTGCACGCTGGCCATGCGGCGGTATTTCCGCGACGTGATCTGCACGTCCGAGACCTGGAAGGTCATACCGAGGACAAGCGAGAAATAGAAGAAATCGAGGTAGTCGGGCAACGGCTCACTTGGGAATTCCAGGCCGCCATCGACGCCGGAGGGTAGCTTAGATGCGATGCCCTGCGTCGTTGTGTAGTATTCGTGGGCGTATCGGAAGGCGAAGCTGGTGTGGGTCATCAGCCAGGACAGCAGCAGCGTGGCGCCGACCAGGCCGACATGCAGCGCCTGGGCGTCGCCCTTGATGGTCTTGGCGATGGAGAATTCACCGATGATAGCCAGGAAGCTGGCCACGATCGCCGCCACGGTGATGGCGAAGATGGTCCACTCGCCTTCCTGCTGGCGCTCGGCGTTGGCCTGCATGTCGTTTGGATCGACAGTGAAGAACAGCTGCGCCGCCAGCAGCAGGTAGGTGGCGACGCCGATATCCCAGCACACCAGCGCGCCGGAAATGGCGGTGTGGCCCGGCGTGACCAGCGGAATCGAGATCAGCCCGATCAGGATCGCCAGAAACAGCCGCGGGCGGGCGCGAACGAGGCGGCCAAGCATCACGCGAGCTCGGTCAGCAGGCCGGCCAGCAGGCGTGCGCGCGGGACCAGGCTGGCCGCGTCGATATGCTCGTTCAGCGTGTGCATGTCGGCGCCTTGGACGCCCAGGCCGTCGAGCGTCGGTATGCCCATGGCGCCGGTGAAATTGCCGTCGGAGCCGCCGCCCGAGCTTTGGTGCGGGATTTCAAAGCCGAGTTGTTGAGCGACGGTGTTGGCAGTCTGCCACAGCGCCATGGTGCGCTGATCCGGCTCCCACACCGGCCGGGTGACGCCGCGTGTGACCCTGAACCCGACATCGTTGGAGCTGGTCCCAAGGGCCAGCATTTGCGTGACGCCGCGGTCAAGGTCGTTCTGGCGCTTGGCCATGCTCAACGCCTCGGCATGGCAGGTGGTGGTGACGCAGTTGACCCACTGGCCGCCATGGATGACGCCGACGCTGAAGGTGCAGTCGTCGGTCGTCATGTCTTCGATCTCGATCAGCTTTCGCGCCATCTCCCGTATGGCTGACCTTCCTTTGGCGAGTTGTGCGCCGGCGTGGCTGGGCCGGCCGGTGGCTTCGAGGTTGAACCGGGCAATGGCGTAGCGGCCGGTGACGACGCCGCCGTCGGGCCGGGCGGGCTCGGGCACCAGCACGTAGCGGTGACGGCGCGCCTCGGCCTCGATTAGGTCTCGGGTCGAGGGGCTGCCGATCTCCTCGTCGCTGGTCAGCAGGAAGGTGATCGGCAACGGGGTCGCGATCTGTCGGTGCGCGAGCTGGCGGATGGCTTCGAGTGCGATGTAGTTGCCGCCCTTCATGTCGCAGATGCCGGGCCCCCAGACGGTGTTCCCGTCGCGCCGCCACGGCAGCTTTTCGAGGGTGCCGATCGGGTGGACGGTGTCGAGGTGGCCCATAACCAGGATGCCGGGCTCGTTCTGCCGCGGATGGCGGAACGTCGCGCGGACGCAGTCGCCAAGGCCCATGCGGCCGGCGATGCGCTCGGTGCGGGCGCCGGCGAGGATCAGGTCGCGGGTAGCGAGATCCATCATGCGGTTGACGGCGGCAGCATCGAAGGTCGGGCTTTCGCATTCGATCCAGGGCCGCATTCCGGCGAGCATGGCGTCTGTGTCGAAGGCGAGGGCGGTGATCGGGTGCATGTCGAAGTGTTCCTGTGGAGACTCGATGGGTTGACGTTGGCATGTCGCGGCGGCCATTCCCACCTTGCCCCGATTGCGACGCCTTGCCCGCCATGCCAGGGTCGGGCTTGGCGATGTTAAGGGATACAGGACTGATGAGCGAGTTGGCTGGCGCGTCGAGCAAGGCCGGCGCGGTGATCGGTCGGATTGCCGCCCTGGCGCCGGGCATTGGCGTGTGCCTGGCGATCGCCGCGGTGGCCTATTACGCGGGGATACGGTTACCGGTGGTTGGCGCGCCGGTGTTCGCCATCGTCATCGGCGTTGCCATCGCTAACGCCTCGGGCAGCACCGATCTGGCCAGGCGGCTCCAGGTCAAGAACATCAGCGGCACCGCGCTGCGTGCGGGAATCATCCTGCTCGGCGCGACGCTGAACCTGTTCGATGTTGTGCATACCGGGATAGCGTCGCTGTGGCTGCTGGCGATCACCATCGGCGCCGGCTTCCTTTGCGCGCTGGGGCTGGGCCGGGCGCTCGGCGTCGAGTGGCGGACGCGGTGCCTGATCGGCATCGGCACGGTGATCTGCGGCGCCTCGGCGATCGCCGCCCTGGCGCCGGTGATCCGCGCCAAGTCGGAGGACATCGCCTACTCGGTATCCGTCATCTTCCTGTTCAACATGCTGGCGGTTATTCTTTTTCCTGGTTTCGGCCACGCGATCGGGCTGAGCGATGACGGATTCGGGCTGTGGGCGGGAACCGCGGTCAACGACACCTCCGCCGTGGTCGCGGCCGGGTTTGCGTTCAGTCCGGAGGCGGGGAATTTCGCCACCGTGGTCAAGCTGACGCGCACCACGTTGATCATCCCGGTGACACTGGCGTTCGGGCTGGCGATGCCGTTCCTGGATCGGTCTGCGGATTCCGCCGGCGGGTTGGCGGGGCGGCTTAAGAAAACGGTGCCGTGGTTCATCCTGTGGTTCGTGGTGGCATCGCTGCTCAACACGGTCGGGCTGATTGGCGCCGCGGCGCCATACGTGCAAATTGCTGCGCGATTCGTGATGGTGGTGGCGCTGGCGGCGGTCGGGCTGCAAGGCCACTGGCTGGCGTTTGTGGGGGCCGGGTTCCGGCCGCTGCTGCTCGGCATGTCCACCTGGGCGGTGGTAGCGTTGACCAGCCTTGGCGTGCAGAGCTGGACCGGACAGCTTTAGGCGTGGTCGACGTATCCACGGACGCATCCAAGGACGCAACCAGCGCAACCGTTCGGTTTCACTCGGCTTTGCTTGCGACGTTGCCGTTTTCCGACGCTTCCGATTTCGAGGAGTCCTGGCGTGGTTTCGTCGCCGGCCGGGACGAGCCGGCCATCCATGGCGCTTCGGGTTCCAAGGTCTGGGACCTTGCGCCTTACGCCTTTCTCGATTCCGAAACCGCGCCGACGACGGTCAACCCGAGCCTGTGGCGGATGGCGCGGCTCAACATGGCCCAGGGCCTGTTCCGGGTAACCGACCGGGTTTTTCAAATCCGCGGCCTCGACCTCGCCAACATCACCATCATCGAGGGCGACACCGGCCTCATCGTCATCGACACGCTGACCACGGTCGAGGTCGCGCGGGCAGCGATGGCGCTGTATTTCGAACATCGGCCGGCGCGGCCAATCCGGGCGGTGATCTACACCCACAGCCACTCGGACCATTTTGGTGGCGTGAAGGGCGTGATCGCCGAGGATGACGTCGATCGCGGCGAGATCGAGGTGTTGGCACCCGATGGGTTTATGGCGGCGGTCGGCGGCGAAAACGTGCTGCCTGGCAACGCGATGGCGCGGCGGGCACAGTTCCAGTTCGGCGGGTTGCTGCGCCAGGGGCCGCGCGGACAAGTCGATGCCGGGCTGGGCAAGATCACTGCGCGCGGCACGCAGAGCCTGATCGCGCCGACCCGTCTGATCGCGCAGCCGGTCGAGACCCATCGCATTGACGGCGTGGAATTTATTTTTCAGCTCGCCCCGGAAACCGAGGCGCCGGCCGAGATGCACATTTTTCTACCGCAGTTCGGTGTGCTCAACATCGCCGAGAACGCGACCCACCACATGCATAACCTGCTGCCGCTGCGCGGTGCGCTGGTACGCGATCCGCTGATGTGGGCGAAGTACCTCGGGCTGGCGGCGGAGATGTTCTGCCCGTCGGCCGAGGTGCTGATGGCCCAGCACCATTGGCCGGTCTGGGGTGCGGCACGGGTGCGGTCGTATCTGGAGAAACAGCACGATCTATACAAGTTCGTGCACGACCAGTCGCTGCGGCTGCTCAACCTCGGCCGCAAGCCAGGCGAGATCGCTGAGGAGATCGCGTTGCCTGCGACGCTGGAGCGCGAGTGGTTCCTGCGCGGCTATTATGGGTCGCTGAAGCACAATGCGAAGGCCGTGTATCAGCGCTATCTCGGCTGGTATGACGGCAATCCGGCCAACCTTGATCCGCTGCCCCCGGTCGAGACGGCAGTTCGCACGATCGCCTACATGGGCGGGGTGGATGCGGCATTCTTCCGAGCGACCGCCGATTACGAGGCGGGAGACTATCGCTGGGTGGCGCAGGTGATGAATTTCGCCGTGGTTGCCGAGCCGGGCCACCCGGAGTCCCGCGCGCTGCTGGCCGACGCCTACGAGCAGCTTGGCTACCAGGCCGAGGCCGCCACCTGGCGCAACGCCTATTTGTATGCAGCGCAGGAGTTGCGTCAGGGCAAGCGAAAACTACCGGCGCGCGCCATGCTGGCGCCCGACCTGGTGGCCGGGCTGCCGACCGAGCTGCTGTTCGACTATCTGGCGATCCGGCTGAACCCGGCGCGGGCCGCAAATCGAGACCTCAGGATAAATTGGCGGCTAGCCGACGGTGGCGATCTTTTCCATCTGACCCTGCGGAACTGCGTGCTGTCGTGCCGCGCCGGCGAAAGCGGCGAGGCGGGCGTGGCACTGCGATGCAGCCGATCGGTGCTGGAAGACCTGGTCCTCAGTGTGACCACCGTGACAGCGGCTGAAGCGGATGGCGCGCTACAGATCGAGGGCAACCGTGACGGGGTGCTGGGCTTGTTCGATTGTCTCGATAGCTTTCCATTGATGTTCGACATAGTCGGGTCGCCAAACGAAGCTTGATGCGTGACGGTCCGGGCTTGGGTTATACTGTTTCGAAACGAAAGCAGCGAAGGCCAAGCACATGCGGTTCCAATCGGCGATTGTTTGCTTCGTTGCGGTTGCCCTGCTGGCTGGTTGCGAGCAACCGCCTGCGCCGGCAATCCAGGCGGTGACCGCGCCCGTTCCGCCGCCGGCCGCCGTAGCGTTCGACCAGGCGGTGCTGAATGCCGGCAACGCGGTGTTCGCCGCAGCGGTGGCCGCGGGCGGACGCCAGACGGTGGTGATCGATCCGCTGGTCAACGGCGTCACCGGCGAGCAGTCCGTGGCAACCCGCGCGCTGGCCGACCGGTTGGCCGACCTTGCCCGCCAGCGCTATCCGCAGCTTGACCTGCAGCCGTTCAACGCGACGACGGTTGCCGGCGCGCCGCTGGTGATGGTCGGCACCTTTACCCCGGTCAACGCGCAGAACCAGCCGGCCGGCGCGCGCGAGGCGTTTCGGTTCTGTCTGGTGATGGCCGACCTCAAATCCGGCAAGACGGTCGCCAAAAGCGTGGCGCGGGCGCTGCCCTTTGGAGTCGATTCGACGCCGACGCAGGCGTTTTCCGACAGCCCGACCTGGAGCGAAGATCCAATCGTGAAAGCCTATG
>JAYTTA010000138.1:0-8198 GCA_043745345.1 Acetobacteraceae bacterium
GGTGCAGCGCGAGCTTCAGCCGATCGGGCGGGCCGAGGTCCGGGATCTGCGCCAGCATCAGTTTTGACGCGAGATAGGGCGTGACGAGGTCGAAGATGCCGTGGCCGACCAGCACGCGGAACTGCGGGTCGATCGCCAGCGCGGTGCGCAGTGCGTCGATCGTCTGGGGCCGCGCGCCGCCGCCGCCCCAGTTCCATTCGCGGATGAGGCGGTTGTTAGCCAGTTCGTAGGAACCCTCCGGATGCCAGTTCAGGCGGTGCTGGACGAGATCGATCATCGCCGAGGTCACCGGCGCGGTGAACAGCGCGAACGTTGGATCGGGGATGTTGGGGAAGGGGTATTCGGGAAACGGATCCTGCTCGGTCAGGGTCGCGTCATAGAGGCTGCCGATCTGCCCGGTGCCGGCGTTGCTCTCGCGCAGGAACAGGTTGCTGAGGATGCGGCCGTGGTGCCGGCGGACCAGCGCCGGATCGAGTTTGGTGAGTTCGGCGACGCGCATGCTGACCCGGTCCAGCACTTTTGGATCGTGCTGGCCCTGCAGCAGGTCATGCAGGTACTCGCCGGTCGCATAGTCCTCGACGGGCGCCAGTTGGGCGGTGTTCAGCCCCTGCGCGGCGGCGGCCATGCTGGGCAGGTGGGTGACCAGGCCGAACGGGTCGAACGCGTTTGAGGATAGGCCGAAATCCAATACCGGGGAGATCAGCACCAGGCCGGACAGCCCGACTCCCTGGTCGCCCGCCAGCGCGCGCGCCAGCCGTGGGCCGCGAAACCCGGCATAGCTTTCGCCGGCGAAGAATTTCGGCGACTGCAGCCGGTCGTTGGCCTGCAGCCAGCGCCGGATCGCCTCGGCCAAGGTCGAGATGTCACCGTCCACCGACCAGAATCTCTTTCGCAACGATTCACTGTCGTCGGCAAGGCGGCTGTAGCCGGTCCCCGCCGGATCGATGAACACGAGGTCGGAAAAGTCCAGCCAGGTTTCGGCGTTGTCGACCAGCACCGGCGGCGCCGATGGGCGCGCGGCATCGCCGGACATCGGCAGGCGCCATGGTCCCATGGCGCCGAGATGCAGCCAGGCGGAGGCCGAGCCCGGACCGCCGTTCATCGCGATCGTCACCGGGCGCGTGCGGTGTTCGGCGTTGTCGAGCTGGTAGGCGACGAAGGCGAGGTCGGCCTGCGGCTTACCCTCGGCGTCGGTCAGCCGGATGGCGCCGGCGGTGGCGGTGAACTGCAACGTGCGGTCGCCCGGCAGCTTCAGCGTGTGGTGGGTGACGGAGTCCGGCGGCAGGCGGCGCTCGTCAGGGCGCGAATCCGCAGAACGGGCATCGACAGGTCGGACCGCAGGCCGTGCCTCGCCGGCGGGCGGCACGGTTTGCGCCGCCGGTTGCGCGTCCGCTGTCGGGACGCACGCAGCCAACATCGTCAGGCCCAGCACCCATCGGAACACGGCGAGTATCCCGTGCGCTTCAGGCCGCCAGCTTGGCGACCTCGGCCGGGGACTGGCGGACCAGAAACTCGTATTCCCGCATCAGGGTGGAACTGATGTCGCCGGGCGTGAACTGCATGCCCTGGATCTCACGCACCGGCGTCACTTCGGCCGCGGTGCCGGTCAGGAAAACCTCGGAGAAGCTGGGCAGTTCCTCGGGCATGATGGTGCGCGTCACCACCGTCATTTGGTGCCGCTTGGCCAGACTGATGACCGAACGCCGGGTGATGCCGTCAAGGAAGCAGTCCGGCGTCGGCGTATGGATGACGCCGTCCTTGACCAGGAAGATGTTGGCACCGGTCGACTCCGAAACATGGCCGCGCCAGTCCAGCATCAGCGCGTCCGCAAAACCCTCGGCCTCGGCTTTGTGCTTCGACATGGTGCCGATCATGTAGAGGCCCGCAGCCTTGGAGTGGACCGGCGCGGTCTTCGGGCTCGGGCGCTGCCATTCGGCCATGCCGAGGCGGATGCCGCCCATCCGGTCGGCGCCGAAATAGCTCGGCCACGACCATACCGCGATAGCGACATGGATGGTGGTGAGCTGGGCCGACACCGCCAGCTGCTCGGTGCCGCGCCAAGCGATCGGGCGGACATAGGCGTCGGTCAGGTTGTTGGCAGCCAGGGTCTCGATGCAGGCGGCGTCGATCTCGGCGGCGGTGTAGGGCAGCTCGAAGCCGAGGATGCGGCCCGAGTTGATCAGCCGGTCGGTATGGTCGCGCAGCCGGAAGATGTTGCCGCTATAGGCCCGTTCACCTTCAAACACGGCACTGGCATAATGCAGCCCGTGCGATAGAACGTGCAGCTTGGCGTCGCGCCATGGCACCAGGGCGCCGTCCCACCAGATGAAGCCATCGCGGTCATCGAAAGGAACAAGCGTCATTTGTGGCAATCCCCGCAAGATTGTTGCTCTGTCGACGGAAACGCTATAATTCTGGCCCTTATAAGTCAATGAAGCTGTCGTAACCGGAGTGAATGCCAGCTATGCCCGAACCTAAGGGCTATACCGCCGTGAAACCAGATGAGCCTGTCCGACACAGCCGCTCCGCCACGCTAGTCGATCTCAAACTGGCCCCACCGGCCGGAGGCAACCTGCTGTTCCTGCGTGAGGAGGAAATCCGCCTCGCGCAGGACATGCTGTTTTTCGCCTACCGCGACTTCATCCACGCCGCCGACGAGGCGCTGGAAGGCCTGGAACTCGGCCGCGCCCATCACCGCGCGCTGCACTTTGTAGGTAGAAATCCTGGGATAACGGTCAGCGACCTGCTCGCCATCCTGCAGATCACCAAGCAGAGCCTAGCCCGCGTGCTCGGCGCGCTGATCGAGCAGGACCTGGTCGCCCAATCGCCGGGCCTGATCGATCGCCGCCAACGCCTGCTGAGCCTGACCACCAAGGGCGTCGCGCTGGAACGGCGGATGTTCGAGCGCCAGCGTGAACGGCTGGTGGTCGCCTACCGCGAGGCCGGCGGCATCGCGGTCGAAGGGTTTCGACGCGTCATGCACGGCATCATGAACGAGGCGGCGCGCGACTACATCGAGGCGGCGGAAAAATCCGGCCGTGCCACCGGGCCGACGCACCGCCGCCCGGGATGAGCCCAGCAGAATGCCGGCAGGATGAATGACGCCGACAGCATCCCGCACGTGCTCGTCGTCGACGATGACCAGCGGCTGCGCGACCTGCTGCGGCGCTATCTGAGCGAGCACGGGTTCCGCGTCACCACTGCCGAAAACGCCGCCGATGCGCGCGAAAAGCTATCGGTCATCAGCCCTGACCTGATGGTGCTGGACGTGATGATGCCAGGGGAAACCGGCCTTGAGCTGGTTCAGGCGCTTCGGGCTTCGGCCGGTGCCGACCTGCCGGTGCTGCTGCTCACCGCCCGCGGCTCGCCCGAGGACCGCATCGCCGGGTTCGAGGCCGGCGCCGACGACTACCTCGGCAAGCCGTTCGAGCCGAAGGAGCTGGTGCTGCGCATCCGCGCCAAGCTGCGCCGCACGGCCCCGGCCCCGTCGCCGGCCGCTGTCGCCGCCGGACCGGTCCGGCTCGGCCCTTCGGAATTCGATGCCGACCGCGGCGAGCTCGTACGCGGCGGCGAGGTCGTCTACCTCACTGGCGGCGAGGCGGCGCTGCTCACCTTGCTGGCGCGCGCGCCAAACGAGGTGTTTTCGCGTGAGGCGATCGTCGTGGCGCTCGGCATGGACGAGGCCGGAGAGCGCGCCATCGACGTGCAGGTGAACCGGCTGCGGCGCAAGATCGAGGCCGACCCGCGCGAGCCGCGCTTCCTCCACACCGTGCGCGGCCGCGGCTACGTCCTCAAGCCCGGCGGCTGACCGCGATGCGCTCGGCCTCTGGCCACGTCGCGCGCCTTGTTGGTCAACCCTTGCGTTCGCTTGAAGCCTGGCTGCGGAAGCTGCTGCCGCGCTCGCTGCTCGGCCGCAGCCTGATGATCCTACTGGTGCCGCTGGTACTGCTGGAGATCGTGGCGCTGCAAATCTTCTACGGCAGCCACCTCAGCATCGTCTCACGGCGGATGTCGGGCTCGGTCGCCAGCGAGATCGCCACCACCATCGGGCTGCTGCAGCGGTTTCCCGAGGCCGCCGACCGCGCCTGGATACTGGGCACCGCGCGCCAGCAGTATGAGTTCGACATCCGGTTCGCCCCCGACGCCGTGCTGCCGAACGTGCCGCACACCAACGTGCTCGGCCCGATGGATGACGACCTCGACGCTGCCCTGAAGGACAAGCTGCATCTGCCGCAATCCTCTGACTGGACCTCGGACCGCCAATCGGTGGTGATCGAGGTCCAGCTGCATGAGGGCGTGCTGCACATCGAGGTGCCGCGCAAACGGCTCTACGCGGCCACGATCTACGTCTTTGTGGTCTGGCTGGTCGGCACCGCGATCGTTGCCTTCACCATTGCCGCTCTGTTCATGCGCAACCAGGTCCGCGCCATCCGCCGGCTGGCCGCGGCGGCCGAGGCGTTCGGCCTCGGCCGCGATCTCGGCACCATCCGGCCGGAGGGTGCGACCGAGGTGCGCCAGGCCGCCACCGCCTTCAACCGCATGCAGGAGCGCATCCGCCGGTTCCTGACCCAGCGTACCGAGATGCTGGCTGGTGTGTCGCACGATTTGCGCACGCCGCTGACCCGGCTGCGCCTGGCACTGGCGATGCTGCCACCCGACCCGCGCCAAGCGCAGGACGTCTCCGAAATGACCGCCGACGTCGAGGAAATGGACCGCATGATCGGCGGCTACCTCGCCTTCGCGCGCGGAGAAGTCGCCGAGCAGGCGCAGCCGGTGAATTTCTCCGCCCTGCTCGAGGATGTCGCCAGCGGCGCGCGGCGCGCCGGCGCCCGGGTGGCGACCAGCGTGCCGTCCGACCTGACCCTGAAGCTGCGCGCCGACGCGATGCGCCGCGCGGTCACCAACTTGGTCGACAACGCCCGCCGCCATGCGACCGGGGTATGGATCGCGGCCACCGAACCCAACGACCGGGCGGTACACGTGACGGTGGACGATGACGGCCCTGGCATCCCCGAGGATCGCCGCGAAAGCGTTTTTCGTCCGTTCGAAAGCGAGCACGCCGGCGGCACCGGGCTCGGCCTGACGATCGCCCGCGACATCGTACGCGCGCATGGCGGCGATATTTCGTTGGAGGAGAGCCCGATGGGTGGGCTGCGGGCCCGCATTAGGCTTCCGAAGTAACGCCGCGGGCGGTGCCCCTCAATGCTACAGGCTTCCGACGTAACGTTACATCTCCTTTGCACATCCGCAGTAAACAGGCAGGGTAACGACGCCGGTAACGCGGTCGTTCCGGCACCCTGCCGCCTTATCTGGCGCCAGACCCACAATCCAGGCAATCCGACCAGGAGCTCACGTGCGCGCCGCACCAACGCAAGCACCAGCGCGATGTCCGGCGGCACTCCGACAAGGCTGCACGACGCGATGATTGCTCCCTCCTGAAGGCCCAGGGCCCCGTGAACCATGAACGCCGCGCTTCGAAGCGCCTGGGTAAGGCTCTCGACCACAAATCCGTCGCCAAGCGAGATGGAATGGCCGAACAGGTGCACGATGCCCCAGATCTCGACGGAACCGATCGCTCAAGCCATCAGATGAAAGGCGGCCGACTGGGTAATCGACCACCGCTCGGTATGAAGCTGCAACACCCGGCTTTGGAAGTTGGTCAGCCAGTAGGGCTTGAGTGCCAACCATCGGCCGAAGGTTCGTGAAAGAGCCGCCTCCACCAGCCGGGCCGGCAGACGACGCTGCGCCGCGGCCACGGCGAAGCCCATCATGACCACATCGGCGAGCGGAGACTCATGTCGGGCGTGCAGCAGGCGCAAGAGACCGGCCAGCGTAAATACGGCCTGCATCACACCCTCGACCGTTAGGTCGACGGTGGCGGTCGCGCTGGCGAGGTCTGCGGCCACACCGCGGCGTATCAGGCGTTACGCGGCGACGGCCTGACCGATAATCGCGCCGGCCGGAACCGGCGCGCTGTTTTCCAGCGGCAACACCCTGCTGAAAGGTGCGGTCCTCGGCACGCCGATGCTGATCGAAGACAAGGCCACACAGCAGCCCGGCCCCAGCAACGACGGCGGCCCCCAGGCCTGCATAGCCGCCGATCGCGCCGGCGACCGCACCTATGCCAGCGCCGCCGACCGTCCCGGTAAGCGCCCGCTGCCGGGTTGGCGACATATCCGAGCAGGAAGCAACGGAGCGCGCGACGACGGCCGTCAGGACTGTCTTGTTCATGGCAGTTTCCTTTTCATCCGGTCCCCGGATGGGCGTGCCCAGTCGACGAATTCGCGAATGGCTTCGATCCGTGAGGGCAGGGGGGGTCGGCATGCAGAACAGTTTCACGCTGCGAGGTGTTAACTGGGACTGCATCTTGATCAAGACGGCTCCCTGAGCAAATCCCAGGCAGAAGTTAACACCCGTATTCGCCATCGCGCTATCCGAGGTAGGATCGCGTAGCTCGACCAGATCGTCGATAGTCCATTCCTTAAAACTCATTGTTGCATCATTATTAACTTGTTTGAAATACTACCGGAGTAACGACGTGTCCAGGGAAGCCAGTTCTCGCAGGCCATGGTTTCCGGCGGTTCGTTGGATGCGAATTCTGCCGTGTCGCCGCATGGTATCCGCCCGGGCTTTTGGCGTTGCCTCTAGGCCGGACAGCAGCTTACTCACGGTGGGTTCGTTTTCGACCAACGACTTGCCTTCCGCCACCAGCGCATCGACATCGGTATCCGGCAAGGTCATCTTGGTCGGAAGCGTCTGCAGGCGCTCACGACGCCGCAGGCCCGGCTGTTGCGATAGTCCACACGGCTCAAAGTGGGGTGGATCAATTGAGGTTTTCTTCGAGGGCCATCGGTTTGGTCAACGACGATTATTGCCCGATTAGTTGTAAAAGTTCGCGGGAGTGTGACGGTGGTGAGGACCACGATGTGGGCGCCCATGTACCTAGTGCCTGTGTACCGGATGCCTGTGTACCGGATGGCGATGGTTGTGGCTCCAGTTGTTATTATGCCAGTTATTATTCCGGTTAGTATTCCGCTGGTTGGCCACGGCGCTGCCGATCAGGACTCCCTTAAGTCCTGCTGCAACTCCGGTTATGACTTGGCTGGAACAAGTCTCCTGACGCACCTGATTATTGAGGGAAGCAACGTCCTGGCAGGCGAGACTGTTAACGAGCGCGCAGGCCGAGGCAGTGGAGTCCAACGCCGGCCGCGTTGGAGCCTCGCACGCGCTAGCGAGGATGACGGCACAGAGCGTCAGGGAAGCAAGTCGGCTTGCCAATGCGATATCCTTCACGGAAGTATACCAAGCCATTGGCTAGGCTTCGTCAGGAACTTCAGCATATCAGCATCCGGCGCGGGATGCCGTCTTTTAGCTGACGAGACCGACCGCGGTTGCCGATCGTGAAAATCATTGAGGCTGGCGCCGGTTGACTATTCGACCATTCCTAACGGCCGAAAACATCTCTATGTTTGCGATTGTGCCAAGTTGGCGTGGGAGCTGTTGCGATGTGTGAAGCCTGTTCAGCCAACGGCCTAAGTCGCCGAGCCATGATGTTTGCCGGAGCTGCGTTGTCAGCGGCCTTTCCGCTTGGCCAGATAGCGCGGGCTCAACCGGTATCGGCGGCCAGCACGCCTGATGCGGCGCTGAACCTGTTGTTCGAGGGCAACGCGCGTTACGTCGCTAACCAGCCGCGGGAACGTGATTTCTCCGCTGGCCGTGCAAGCCGTGCCCTCGGCCAGGCGCCGTTCGCTGCCATCCTTGCGTGCGCGGACTCTCGTTCCTCGCCGGAGCTGGCGTTCGACCAGGGCCCGGGTGACCTGTTCGTGGTTCGTGTCGCCGGCAACTTCGTGACGCCCGACGGATTAGGCAGCCTGGAGTTCGGTGCCGCCGTGCTCGGCACCAAGCTGATCATGGTGCTTGGCCACACCGGCTGCGGCGCGGTCAATGCGACGATTGCGGCGCTGCAGGCGGGCAACAAGCTTCCAGGCCACATCGCGGACCTAGTGCGGGCCATGAAGCCCGGCATCGAGCCAGAGATGAGGCATCCCGGCGACGACTTGGAACGCCGCGCCCTGATCGCCAACGTTCGATACAACGTCCAGCGCCTGCAGACCGCGAAGCCAATCCTGGCGGAGATGGTCGCCAAGAAACAGCTCCGCGTTGTCGGCGCGCTCCACGATTTCGCTAACGGGAAGGTC
>JAYTTA010000139.1:0-2227 GCA_043745345.1 Acetobacteraceae bacterium
AGATCTTCGGCGTGGAACTTGAGATAGTATCCGTAGCCATCTTCCATGGTCGAGCCATAGGGCATGACCAGCCGCCCCTCAGCGATCTCGCCGGCGAACATGTCGATGTCGGCGAGCGCCACCCCGCCGTCAGCCATGGCGTACTGAATGGCCGAGATCGCCGTGTCGAACGCCAACCCTCGGTCCGTGCTGACGGTCATGCCGAAGTGCCGCACGAACAGGGACCACAGCAGGCTGCGGGGTTCGTGTTCGAGCTTCACGTGCAGCAGCTCCGAGACTGCCAGGAACTCGGGCAGCGTCAGGCCCTCCGCGAGCTTGGCCATCTCGGGCGAGCAGACCGGCGAAACCCGAACCCTCCACAACAGGTCGGTCACCCGGTCATCCACTACTGGACGGTCGTAGACGATTGCTACGTCGAGTTCCTGATCCGGCAGGCCCGTGACGTGGGACGAGGAGACGTCCAGCATGATGTCGGGAAACTCCCGTCGAAAGGCGCGCAGCATCGGCAACGCGGTCTGCTGCAGCAGCGACGGGGGCATGTGAATCCGCAAGGTGCGCGCCGCGGTATCGCCGTTCTGGACCGCGTTGAGGGCTTGCTCCAGCCGGTCAAAGGACTTCCGCACGACGGGCAGGAGCGCGGCCCCTGCCTCGGTCAGGGAAAGCCGGTGGGGCTTTCGGTCCAACAGCTGGCAGCCGAGCAGACCCTCCAGGCTGATGACGTGACGGCTGAGTGCACTCTGCGACACGTTCAAGGCCTGGGCGCCGGCCGTGAAGCTCAGGTGATGACCCACGGCGTCGAACGCGCGAAGGGCGTTCAGCGGCAGCCAGCGGCGATTTATCTTCGTAATCTTGGTCTCGCCGCCCATTCACCCCTCCCCCCAAGCCTTAGTCCCGTCCCAGGCCGGGCGGACCTTGGACTCGCAAATTCCCCGCCGAAAGAGAAAGAATATCGAATAGGCACATGATCAAATGCGATGTGCCCCGAAATGTCGCCCATGCGATGTTCCGCGCTCCACTCTGGAGAGAGCATGAGCGATCTGCGGTTGATCGAAGCGTCCCTCAAAGCGCGACGGCCAGGGTACAGTCTGCCGCAGCGGCTCTACAACGACCCGGCTGCGTATGACTTCGACCTGAAGGCCATATTCGCCCGGTCTTGGTTGATGGTGGGCTTCGAGATTGAACTGGCCAAGCCTGGCAGTCATCTGGCGCTGACCATCGGCCCGTGGCCCGTGCTGTTGACTCGTGACCGCGCCGGCAAACTTCATGCTTTCCACAATACCTGCCGTCATCGCGGCGCGCAGATCTGTCCGGACGGCAAGGGCGCCTCGGCCCGCCTGGTCTGTCCCTACCATCGCTGGACCTACGAACTCTCCGGTGAGCTGGTTCACGCCGGCCGAATGCCGGACGATTTCGATTTGGCTGAAGTTCGGCTGGGAAGGGTCCGGCTCGAGACTGTGTCCGGCGCGATCTACATCTGCCTGTCTGAAGACCCGCCGGCCTTCGCGCCATTCCGCGACGCCTTCACGCCCCTGCTCGCCCCGCACGATCTGGCCAACGCGAAGGTCGCCTACGAGTGTACTTTGGCCGAAAAGGGCAACTGGAAGCTGGTCATGGAGAACGCGCGGGAGTGCTACCACTGCCCGACGGGTCACCCTGAGCTTGCGGTGACGTTTCCGACCGGCGCCTCGGCTCATTTCGACGCGGATGAGGCGGGCCGAACCGAGGCATTTAACGCGCGGATGGCGGACCTCGGGTTGGAGGTCGGACCGGTCGAGGGCGTCTGGTGGCAGGCGATCCGCTTTCCGCTGAACGAGGGCTGCGTCTCCATGACCCTGGATGGCAAGTCGTCGGTGGCCAAGCTGATGTGCCCGGTGGGCGGGGGCGACATCGGCTCGCTTCGGTGGGCGGTGGAGCCCAACAGCTTCTGTCACGCCACGGGCGACTTCCTGTTCATGTTCCAGGCGCTGCCGACTGGGCCGGACGAGACCGTCGTCACGGCAAAGTGGCTGGTGCACAAGGATGCGGTCGAGGGCGTCGACTATGACGTTGACCGGCTTATCGCGCTCTGGAACGGCACCAATTTCCAGGATCGTGACCTGGTGGAAAACAACCAGCGCGGCGTAAACAGTCTGGGCTATCTGCCTGGCCGCTATTCGAGCGACGCCGAGTCCCTGCTGATGCGGTTCGTCGACTGGTATTGTGTCCAGGCGCAGGCGTTTATCGACGA
>JAYTTA010000140.1:0-2226 GCA_043745345.1 Acetobacteraceae bacterium
CCAAGCACGAGGATGGAGGCACGCATCTTGCGCACGATGTCATACGGCGCCTCGGTGTTGGTGATGGCACCGCCCAACGACACGCGCCGCCCATCGGGGGTCGCGTCCTCGACCGCGATGCCGTGCTGCGCCAGCAGGCTGCCCATCGTCTTGACGTCAGCCAGCTGCGGCACGTTGGACAGGACAAGCCGGTCGTCGGTTAGCAGCCCGGCCGCCATCAGCGGCAGCGCCGCGTTCTTGGCGCCGCTGATAACGATGTCGCCGTGCAGCGGACGGCCGCCCCGGATGCGAATGCGGTCCATATCGTTCCTAACCCATCCGCGGCAGCGACACGCCGCGCTGGCCCATGTATTTTCCCGCCTTGTCGGCATAGCTCGTCTCGCATGGCTCGTTACCTTGCAAGAAAAGAAACTGGCAGATGCCCTCATGGGCATGGATCTTGGCCGGCAGCGGCGTGGTGTTGGAGATCTCAATCGTCACCTGGCCCTCCCACTCCGGTTCTAGCGGGGTCACGTTGACGATGATCCCGCACCGCGCATAGGTAGATTTACCGAGGCAGACCACCAGGATATCGCGCGGTATTCGAAAGTATTCAACGGTGTGCGTTAGTGCAAAACTGTTCGGTGGGATGATGCAGACATCGGTCTTGCGATCGACGAAGCTGGAGGGGCTGAAAGCCTTCGGATCGATCACAGCGCTGTCGACATTGGTAAAAATCTTGAACTGGTCGGCGGCGCGCGCATCGTAGCCGTAGCTCGACAGCCCATAACTGATAACCCCGTCGCGCTTCTGCGTTTCGACGAAGGGCTCGATCATGCCGTGCTCCGTCGCCATGCGGCGGATCCAACGGTCGGACATCACAGCCATGGCGGGACAGGTCTCCGGGTGAGCAGCGGCGCAGCTTTAGCCCACTGGCGGCTCCGGGGCAAAATCCTTCTTTTCCGGATCAGCGGGGGCCGGATCGCCGTCACGTCGCACCCGGCTTTGTTCGCGGCGCCGACGTAAATTCTCCCGCAGCGCTGCCGCTTGGCGCTCGGCCCGCGCCGCCCGCGCGGCATCCGCCTTTTCCTGGCCCGTCGGCTGATTGTTGTCCGGCATGGCACCAACAAATGACGCTGGTCCCACGCCCGTCAACCCCGCTTGCGTTTAACGACCCGCGCCGCTACGAACGGCCCGCATCGGAACCCCAATGCTGTTGTAGCTCAGCGGTAGAGCACTCCCTTGGTAAGGGAGAGGTCCAGAGTTCGAGCCTCTGCAACAGCACCATCAACCATCTGATTATCCAATATTCTTCTTGTCGCGCAACGGGTGTATCGCGCCTTTTCCAGGCGCCCGGTCAGAAACGTGCCAGCCGGTGCTCACCCGGCATGTCAGAAGTACCTCACCGCCGCCGCGGAAGTTTCGTCGAGAAGATGGATGTAGCGCGGGGCGTTGGATATGCTTTTCCAATCAAACCGCTTCTGCGCCCGGATCGCGATGGACGGCATAATCGTGGCGCGCCGCGATGTGCCGGGGGACAGGCAGCGTGAAACTGTCCGAAAGGTCCAACTCGCGCTTGATCTCCCGCATCTGCGCGCCCGTCGCCTTCCCGAAATCCTCCACACTCGGGAATTCATTGCCATCATAACGGATGAAGACCTTGCCCCTGGTCCGTTTGGTGGCGTGCCGGAGCTTCTTGAGCGCGGACATCGTCCGGGTGAGCTGCTGCCGGTTTGGCGGACACCGAGATTAGGGTGTTTCACGAGGTCGGAGGGCGCAAATGATGCGGCGACAGTTCAGCCGGGAGTTCAAGCTGGAGGCGGTCCGGCTGGTCAAGGAGCGTGGGGTTTCGGTGGTGCAGGCCAGCCGAGATCTTGATGTGGGCGAGAGCATCCTGCGACGCTGGATCAAGGAGCCCACGTCCGATTCCGGACAGGCCTTCCCGGGCGAGGGCCCGCTCAAGGGGGAGCGCGATATCCTAAAAAAAGCCGCGGCCTACTTTGCGAGGGAGTCGCTATGAAGTTCGGCTTCGTTGCAAAACATCGAGGGATTTGGCCGATGCGGTGGCTTTGCGAGGCGCCCGGTGTCTCACGCAGTGGCTTCCACGCCTGGCTCACTGATCGCCCGATCGTCCGGTGCCCGGGCTCGTAGCGACGAGGGTCGGCGCACAGATCAAGGCCAGCTTCGTCGGCAGTGACCGGACCTACGACGCGCGGCGGGACTGGCATGACGTGCTGGATCGGCAGT
>JAYTTA010000141.1:0-2226 GCA_043745345.1 Acetobacteraceae bacterium
GGCGACACGCCCGAGGTCAGGTCCTGCCAACTGCCCGACAATCCCCACAAACCCGCCGAGACGCCCAGCCAACTGTAAGCGTCCGCATTGGCGGCGGGCATACTCGATCCAGCAGGCATATGGCGACCTCGGGTGCCCGAACGTTTATTCGTCTCGGCAGCCGGAAATCTACGTGAACAGGTGGTTAATAAAGGTTAACGGCCCAAAGCAGGATTAACCGAAGCCAAGGAACTCCGGCATTTTGGAAATTGGCTGCGCCCTGGCAAGCGCCGTCACATCAGGCACCGGCCGGGCTGTCGCAGGATCGTCGGCCAATAGCCGCTCCAGCTCGGCCGCCGCTGCCAGCACCAGCGCATCGCCGGCGCGGGGTCCGACAATCTGCAACCCGAACGGCATACCGGCGCGGTCGCGCCCGACCGGGATCGAGATGGCCGGGTGGCCAACAAGCGTCACGGCGTAGGCCAGCGAGAGCCAATGGAAGTAGGTGCGGGTTGGGCGTCCGTCGATCTCGGCCGGGTACAACTCGCGCCAGTCACGCGGGCTGATCGTGATCGCGGGGGTCAGGATCAGGTCGAAATCGTCGAAGAAGGTTTGCCAGCGCTGGTAGCAGCGGGCTTGCAGCGACTGCGCCCGCGCGACATCAATCGCCGAATAGCGCAGGCCCTCGGCGACATTGGCGTGGATGTTAGGGCCGACATCCTGCGGCCTTGTTTCCACCTTCTCCAGATGCCCGGCGAGAAAGCCGACCGCGCGCAGGATCTCGAATGACTCATCGGTACCGGTGCAATCCGGTGTCTCGTCCAGCGCCCGTCCGAAAACATATCGAAACGATTGCGTTTTCTCCGCAAAGACCTCGGCGATATGGCGCTCAGTCGGGGTGAAGCCGAAATCCGGCGTGATCGCCACCCGCAGCCCAGACAAATCAAGCCGCGGGAGTGGAGAAAACTCCCAGCCATGGCGGACTTGGCGGCCATGGATGGTGGTGGCGAGTGCATCCACCTTGTCGTCGCCGGCCATCGCGGACAGTAGCAGGGCGCAGTCGGCGACGTTGCGCGCCATCGGACCCAGCACCGGCAGCGGGTTCCAGGCGTTTGGGCGTCGGCCGCTGCCGACCAGGCCCGGCGACGGGCGGAAGCCGACGATGCCGCAGAACGCGGCCGGATTACGGAGGCTGCCGCCGGTGTCCGAGCCGGTGGCGAGCGGCACCATGCCGGTGGCCAGCGCGACCGCCGAGCCGCCCGACGACCCCGCCGCCGATTTCGAAGGATCGAACGGGTTGCCGGTCGCGCCATAGATGGTGTTGCGCGTGTTGGCGCCGGCGCCGAATTCCGGCACGTTGGTCTTGCCGAGCACGATGGCGCCGGCTTGGCGCACCCGCGCCACCATCGGCTCGTCCATCATAGGCACATGATCGCGGAAGATCGGGCTACCATGGGTGGTGCGCAGACCGGCGGTTGCTTCCAAATCCTTGATGCCGATCGGCAGGCCGTGCAGCACGGGCAACGTGTCACCGCGCGCAACAGCTTGGTCAGCCGACTTGGCTGTCGCGCGGGCACGGTCGAAGTCGCGCGCGACCATGGCATTGACCGCGTGATCGACAGCCTCAATGCGAGAAATACAGCTTTCAAGCAGCTCGGTCGGCGCCAGCTTCTTCACGCCAATCAGCCGGCGCGCCTCGGTCGCGGTCAGGTCACACGGTTCGGTCATGCAGTTCTTCCGATCAATAGCCGAGGGCCAAGCCGTCCTTGCGCGGGTCGGAGCCGCCGACAAGGAAGCCGCGTGTGCGGTCAATCCAGATCGCCTGGCCGCCACCATGGGGGCGTTCGGGAATTTCCACCGTGTGGCCGAGGCGCGCGAGTTCGTTGGCCACCGCGTCCGGAATGCCGCGTTCCAGCTGCAACTTTCCCTGGTAGGGGAACAGCCGCGGGAAATCGAGCGCCTCCTGGATGTCCATGCCGAACTCCATCATGTTGGTCAGGAACAGGCTCTGACCCATCGGCTGGAAGTGGCCACCCATGACGCCGTAGGCCATCACCGCCTCGCCATCCTTCATCACCATGCCGGGGATGATGGTGTGCATCGGGCGCTTGCCAGGCGCGATGCAGTTGGGGTGGCCGCGCTCGACCCTGAAACCGAAGCCGCGGTTTTGCAGCATCACCCCGCAACCCGGCGCCAGTATGCCGCTGCCGAAGCCCTCGAACAGCGAGTTGATGAAGCTGCACGCGT
>JAYTTA010000142.1:0-2225 GCA_043745345.1 Acetobacteraceae bacterium
GTGCCATCCACCGGGATGCGGTTGACGTGCACGTTGAGCACCGAGAGGAAGGTCGCTACCCGCCAGCGCAATTCCGGCCCAAGGCCGAGTTCGACCGGCGGCAGGGCTTCCGTCACCGACACGACGCGGCCATCGGCGGGGGCCAGCACAGCGTTGGCGCGGGGCGGCGGCACGCGTTCCGGATCGCGAAAGAAATAGAAGCAAAACAGCAGGAAGATGACAGCGGTCCAGACCAACCACGGCGACACGAACAGGCCGATCACCAGTGCCGTGCCGCCGCCAATCAAGAACGGCCGTGCGGCGGGGTGCGGCGGCGACATGACCATGCGTAACGAGGCAACGAGCGACATGCGTGCATCCGACTGGGAAACCAGGGTTGGCGGCAGGTTCTACTACAACCGGCTGGAAAAGGTTACGGCTTTGGGTTCGGCACCTTGAGGATCTGGCCCGGATAAATCAGCCCCGGGTTCTGAATCTGTGCCTTGTTGGCCTGATAGATCACCGTGTAGCGGGTGCCGCCACCATAGACTTGCCTGGCGAGCGACCAAAGGCTGTAGCCGGGCTGAACGACAACATGGCCGTTATTCACGGCAAGCGCCCCGGCGATCTGGCGCTGGAACGGCAGATCGATTCGCTCCGCGACCTGGCCGTTGGCACCAAGGCGCTGTATCTGCAGCACATGGTTGCCGGCCGCGATGGTACGCGCGGGCAGCAGCGACCACTGCCCGGTTGCGTCGGCGGTCGCCTCGCCGACCGCCACGCCGTCGACCTGGACCCGGACCCGGCTGCCGGCCGGGGCGCCGCCGCCAAACCGGATCTTTCCCTGGTCGTCGTACTCCACCGCGCCGAGCGCCAGCTTGCCGCCGCCTTGCAGCAGCCGGGGTGCGGCAGAGTTGCTCGACAGCACCGCTACCGGAGGGGCGGGCGGGATTAACCCGGCCGTCGCGCGCTCCGGCACCACGAGCACGACCGAGGTGTCGCCGGCGACCTCCTGCCCATCCGCCGTGCGCTGCCGCACCGTGAGCTCCAGGGCGCCGGGGCGCATCGGTTCGGACGGCAAGAACACCCATTCGCCGTGGTCATCGGCCCGGGTGCGTCCGATCTCGACGTCGCCCTGGCGCAGGATGATCTCGGCCCCCGGCGCCGCGCGGCCGGCCATCACGGCGTTGCCCTCGGGGCTGACGCGCACGACATCAAACGACGGAGTTACTGGCTTGGCGGGTGCGGTCACGGCATTGGCCGTGGGCGGCACGGTCACGGCGCGTTCCGGCTCGGACAGCCTTGCATGAAGTGCCAAATAGACGATCAACGCTAATCCGGCCACACCCAGCAGCACATACGCCGCGGGACGCCATCGCGTCGGCTCGGAGCTTGGGTCGTTGGCCATGCCCCGACCCTAAGGCTGTGAGAGCAGTGCCGCAATCATTCGCCGACGATCCGCACCAGGCGGTGCTGCTTGCGCCCGGCGGAGAGCTTTATCGCGCCGTCGCGAACATCGGAAATGCCGAGTATCTGGGCTTCGTCGGTGATCACGCCGTCATTGACGCGCGCGCCGCCACCGCGGATCAGCCGGCGAGCTTCGCCGTTGCTGGCGGCGAGGCCAGCCTGCGCGAACAGCCGGATGGCTGAAATCCCAACCTCAAGCTCGGCGCCGGAGATGTCGATGCCAGGCAGGCTTCCCGCAGCCTCGCCGTGTTCGAACGCCCGGCGCGAGGTTTCCGCCGCGTTTTCCGCCGCCTCCCGACCGTGGGCAAGAGTGGTTGCCTCCGTCGCCAGCCGCTTTTTCGCCTCGTTGATTTCGGCGCCGCCAAGGGCTTCGAGTTTTTCGATCTCCTCCACCGGCAGGTCGGTGAATAGCCGCAGGAACCGGCCGACATCGGCGTCCTCGGTGTTGCGCCAGAACTGCCAGAAATCGTAGGCACCGAGCCGGTCGGCGGTCAGCCACACGGCGCCCTGCTCCGATTTGCCCATCTTGGCGCCGGAGGCGGTGGTGATCAGTGGCGTGGTCAGGCCGAACACCTGCGCGCCCTCCATGCGGCGGACCAGGTCGGCGCCGGAGACGATGTTGCCCCATTGGTCGGAGCCGCCAAGCTGCAGGCGCACCCCGTGGCGGCGGAACAGCTCCCTGAAATCATAGCTTTGCAGGATCATGTAGTTGAATTCCAGGAAAGTCAGCGGCTGCTCGCGATCGAGCCGCAGCTTGACGCTGTCCATCGTCAGCATGC
>JAYTTA010000143.1:0-2216 GCA_043745345.1 Acetobacteraceae bacterium
AAACCCTGCGCATCGTCAAATCGGTGCAGGATCTATCAAACCGTAGGTGGTCGGTAGCACAACGCTGAAAGGAACATTCCTGTGAAAATCCTGAACCCAGGGATCAACCCACATGTTTTTCCTGAGCCACCGTTTGCCCTGGCCTTGTCGGGTCAGACCGGCTTGGTCGTCGTGCTCCGCACTGTCGAGGTCGTGGTGACGCCCGGCGCCGAGATCGTTCCGGCCGGCCTCTCGGCGCTGGCTTCCATGGAAGCATCGGCGCCGTCATCGGCCATATTCTTCTTGAATGACTTTATGCCCTTGGCAAAGTCACCCATCAGGTTGCTGACCTTGCCGCTGCCGAACAGCAGCAGAACCACCATCAGCACGACAAGCCAGTGCCAGATACTAAAGCTACCCATGATATTCTCCGGTGCGGACGGGACTTGTTGAATCTGTATACGCTGATGTGGGCACGAGTGGTAGGCCGGCAATGGTCTCTTCTGGCAGCCTTTATCGGTCGAGGGCCAGGTTCACCGCGCGCGGCGTCGCCGCAAGAAGCTGGTCGTGACTCAATGGGCGGCTGGCACGGATGAAGCCGTAGGTTGGATACTCGCCGGCACCCATTCCGTTGGAAGGCGGCCAGAACACCCGCACGGACGACCAGTCATTGTCCGGCGAGATGTCGATCACCGCCTGGTCCAAGGTGATGCGGTGGTGCACCCAGTTGGCCTGGGTGACCACGATCTTCCGTCGTGCGATCACGTCCGACACGACCGCGACATGGCCTGACGGCAGCCGGTCGGATGCCCGGAATACAAGCACGCTGCCGGGTTCGGGCCGGCTTGAGCGCCTGTATCGGTCGGCAGCCGCGTCCCACCAGCCATCGGCCGTCCCGGTCAGTGCGACGCCGCTCAGCGCGCGAGCGAACGGCACGCATTCCAGCATGACCCGGCCGCCAACATAGTTGGCGTCGGGACCCTGGCCGCCGCCACAGGCCGCCAGCAGCAGAAGCGACGCCAATCCAAGGCAACGTCGAAGAAGCCTCATCCCTGGCCGAGCAGCCGCCTGCGAACATAGTCGCCATGGGCGTTGAGCGCCGGCCCGGTCCAGGCGACGGTACTCTCCGGCGCATCGCCGTTCAGGCGGATCGCGGGGCCGGGATGCAGGGTGGTACCGATCAGCGGGTCTTCGATCGCCAGGACCGCGCTCCGGGCCAGGAAATGCGGATCCCTTGCGCAATCGGCGATGTCGAACAGCCGCGAGCACGGCACGTCGGCGGCCTCCAGCAGGCACTCGGCCTCGACGCCCGGCAGGGTCCGGGTCCAGGCAGCGATCGCGGCATCGAGTTCGACCCGGTTGTCGCACCGGTCATTGTTGGTGCGAAAGCGTGGCTCCGACGCCAGCTCAGCCCGGCCGATCGCCCGCATCAGCCGGGCGAAGATGAAGTCGGAGTTGCCGGCCACGCACAGGAACTTGCCGTCGGCGCAGGGATAGGTGTTGCTCGGCGAGGCAGTCTCGATCGCCGCACCGGCCGGCTGACGCACCCGGCCGTCCAGCGCGTATTCCGGCAGCATTCCTTCCATCAGACTGAATACGCTGTCGACCAGGTTCACGTCGATCACTCGGCCGATGCCGGTGCCGGCACGATCGGCGCCTGACCCATCGCGCTGCCACACTGCCGACAGCAGGCCGATCGCCGCGTACATGCCGGCGAGATCGTCGGATATGGAAATGCCGGCGCGCGGCGGCGGCAGGTCGGAGGCGCCCGCCGGATGTCCGGTCAGATGGCGGATGCCGCCCATCGCCTCGCCGATCGCGCCAAACGCCGGCTTGTCGCGGTATGGCCCATCCTGGCCGTAGCCGGAGATGCGCGCGATCACCAGCCGCGGGTTGACCGCGTGCAATTCGGCCGGACCTAGACCAAGCCGTTCCAGCTGTCCTGCGCGAAAATTCTCGACCAGCACGTCGGCGCGGGCGGCCAACTGCAACGCCACCGGCTTTTCCTTCTTCAGGTCGAGCTCGATGCTCAGCTTGTTGCGGCCCTGAACGCTGAACCAGACCGAGTTGCCGTTGACCATGGCACCCCAGCCGCGGAACGGATCGCCGCCCGGCGGCTCGACCTTTATGACTTCGGCGCCGAGATCGGCCAGGATGCGGGTGCAGAACGGCCCGGCGATGTAGTGCCCAAGTTCGACCACTTTGAGCCCGACCAAGGGTCCGACCCGGGAAGGCGG
>JAYTTA010000144.1:0-2212 GCA_043745345.1 Acetobacteraceae bacterium
CTCTCCGCGATTCGCGGCGCCGTCTGCGCCGAGAAAGCAGCCGCGCCGCCGCGATCGAGACGTCGAACGAGGTCTTCAACGAGTCGATGCGACGCTCGATCAGCGACCTCTATATGTTGATCACCGACAAGGAGACCGGACCCTATCCCTATGCTGGCGTGCCGTGGTTCAGCGCCGCCTTCGGCCGCGACGCGCTGATCACCGCGCTGCAGACGCTGTGGTTGGATCCGCAGATCGCCCGCGGCGTGCTGGGCTACCTGGCTGCCAACCAGGCGACCGAGATCGATCCGTTGGCCGACGCTGAACCTGGAAAGATCCTGCACGAGGTCCGTCATGGCGAGATGGCGCGGCTGCGGGAGGTGCCGTTCCTACGCTACTACGGCAGCGTCGATAGCACGCCGTTGTTCGTTATGCTGGCGGGTGCCTATGTCGAGCGTACCGGCGACCTCGCCACCGCCGAGGCGCTGTGGCCGAACATCCAGGCGGCGTTGGCCTGGATCGATATCTATGGCGACCGCGACGGTGACGGCTTCGTCGAATATCATCGCCAGACCGACCAGGGGCTGGCGAACCAGGGCTGGAAGGACAGCCACGACTCGATCTTTCATGCCGACGGCGGCATGGCGGTGGGCCCGATCGCGCTGGCCGAGGTCCAGGGCTACGTCTATGCGGCGCGGCGTGCGGCGGCGTTGATCGCGCGCCAGCTCGGGCTGAACACCGAGGCTTTTGCGCTCGACAGCCAAGCTGATTTGCTAAGGCAGCGTTTTGAGGCGGCGTTTTGGTGCGAGGAGATCGGCACCTACGCCCTGGCGCTGGATGGCGAGAAGCGGCCCTGCCGGGTTCGTGCCTCCAACGCCGGGCACCTGCTGCTGACCGGCATCGCGACGCCGGAGCACGGCCGTCGGGTTGCCGATCAGCTGATGTCGGCCGTGTTCTTCTCCGGCTGGGGCATTCGCACCCTGGCCGCCGGGGAAGCACGCTACAATCCGATGAGCTACCATAACGGCTCGATCTGGCCGCACGACAACGCGCTGATCGCCATGGGTATGGCGCGCTATGGCTGCCGCGCAGCCGGCGTAAAACTGTTCGGAGCGATGTTCGATGCCTGCCAGACGATCGAGTTGCGCCGACTGCCCGAGCTGTTCTGCGGCTTTCCGCGCCGGCGCTCGCATGCGCCGACCAACTACCCCGTCGCCTGCTCGCCACAGGCCTGGGCCGCGACCGCGTTGCCGGCGATGCTTCAGGCCTGCCTCGGTCTCGGCTTTGATCCGGAACGCCGGCTGATCTCCTTCGTTCGGCCGATCTTGCCCGAAAGCCTGTCCGAGGTGACGCTGCATAATCTGGAGGTGGCCGGCGCGCGCATCACCGTGCGCCTGGTCCGCATGGGCGACGAGGTGGCGATGAACGTGATCAGCCGGACCGGCGTGATCCAGGCGATCCTTATCAGCTGAGCGCCCTTACGACGTGGCGCGCTTCATCTTGCAGGTTGTCGGCTGTGCCAGGTCGGCGGCCGGAATCATCATCTCGGTCTTCCAACCGGCGCCGGTATGCTCGCTGTCGTATTTGACGGCCTTTGTGAACACCGCTTGGTAGAACGGCACCAGCAGCTGGTGGTCGTCTTTGCGCATCACCGTCTGCTGGCCGAACACGTCCTTCATCGGCATTCCCTCCAGCGCCACCGCTACTTTGTAGGCGTCGGTCGAGCCGGCCGCATTCACCGCCTGGCGCAGCATGTCGAACATCGTGCGGTAGTTCAGCCAGACGAAGTCGAAATCTGGATTGCGGTCGCGAAAACCCTTCATCCAGGCATCGCCGGCGGCATTGTTGTTCTCGTTGCCGATGTTCATGTGCGAATCGACCAGCGCGTGCACACGATCGACGCCGCCGGCGCCCATCGCGGTCGGGCCGCCGTTGAGATGCGCCGAATAGGTGTAGTACTGGACATCGAGGCCGCTCTCGATGCCTGCCTTCAGAAGCAGGTTGAAGTCGGTGCCCCAGTTCGCCGTCAGTACCGCCTGGGCACCTGAACTCCTGACTTTGGAGATGTATGGCGAGAAATCCTTGACCTTACCAAACGGCACTAGCTCGTCGCCCAGAATTCGGATGTCGGGTCGCAGCGCTGCCAGGTATTGGCGCAGATCGTGCTGGATCGACTGGCCGTATAAATAATCCGGGTTCATTAGATAGACGGTAGCCAGGGACTTCGGCAGCG
>JAYTTA010000145.1:0-8095 GCA_043745345.1 Acetobacteraceae bacterium
GGATGTGGCGCAAGGCATGCTGCAAGGCCTGAGGCGCAAACTGGAACGGGGGGAGAGCGTCGGCAGGCCGGAAATCGAGGCGGCAATCAAGCTGGCCGACACCGAGGTCGACCCGCGGCTGCCGTTGTCGGACCTGCCCGCCATCCGCACCCGCCGAGGCGCCGTCGGCCCGCGCAGCCCCGGCCAGGCCACCTACATGGACGCGCTGGCGGCGCATGAGATGGTGTTCGGCGTCGGCCCCGCCGGCACCGGCAAAACCTATTTGGCCGTTGCCCAGGCCGTCGCCATGCTACAGGCCGGCAAGGTGGACCGCATCGTGCTGTCTCGCCCGGCCGTCGAAGCCGGGGAGCGTCTGGGCTTCCTGCCAGGCGACATGAAAGAAAAAGTCGATCCGTATTTGCGCCCGCTGTACGATGCCCTGCACGACATGATGCCCGGCGATCAGGTCACCCGCCGCATTACCAGCGGGGAGATCGAGGTCGCACCGTTGGCCTTCATGCGCGGCCGAACATTGGCGCACTGCTACGCCATCCTCGACGAAGCCCAGAACACCACCGCCGCGCAAATGAAGATGTTCCTGACCCGCATGGGCGAGGGCACCAGGATGGTGATCACCGGCGATCTGTCGCAGATCGATCTGCCGACCGGCATTCGGTCCGGTCTGCGCGACGCGCTCGACACGCTTGAAGGTGTGCCCGGCATTGCCGTCAACCGTTTCGATCGTGGTGACATCGTGCGCCACCCGCTGGTCGGACGCATTGTCGAAGCCTATGATGCCCGCGCGGCGGCCGAAAAGGAAACCAGCGCGCGCAGGTCGGATGCAACAGGCAGGTAAATGGACCCGAGTTTTTCTAGGTGCCCCATTTCGGTGGGGATCAGCGTGAGCGTCGCGGACCCAGGCTGGTTTCGCCTGGTTCGCAACCCCCAAGCCATTGCCCGCCGTGCGGCGGCTATGGCGGGCGGCGGTGCCAATATATTGCTGGCCGACAACGCCACAGTCCGACGGCTCAACGCGCGCCATCGCGGCCGCGACAAGCCGACCAACGTGCTGACCTTTGAACCTGGCGACATCATCCTGGCATCGGGCGTGGTTGCTGCCGAGGCCAAGCGTGACGGCAAACGTCCCGGCGACCATCTGGCCCATCTGGTGATCCACGGCATTCTGCATCTGCAGGGCTATGACCATGATCGCGCCGGCGATGCGCGGGCAATGGAAATGCGCGAAACCCGGCTGCTCGCCCGCCTGGGCGTACCGAACCCGTGGGCCCGCCGATGAGCGGCACCCGCGCGGGCATTATCGGCCGCATCCGCACGCGGCTTGGTCGTCGGGCGCCGGACTATAATTTGCGCGACAGCATCGCCGAGCTGGTCCAGGAAGCCGAGGACGCGCCGGATACCCCCGGCGAATTGCCCGATCTTGACCGCCAGGAACGCGCGCTGATCGCCAACGTGCTGCGGCTGCGCGAAACCACCGCCGACGATGTGATGGTGCCACGCGCCGACATCGTCGCTATGCGCGTGGACGTAACCCTGGACCAGGCGCTCGAACAGATCCGACTTGAAGGTCACTCCCGCCTGCCGGTGTTCGACGAGCAGCTCGACGACATCGTCGGCATGGTCCACATCAAGGATGTGTTTTCATTTGTCGGCCGCCCCGATGCGTTCTCGCTCCAGGCGCTGCTCCGCAAACCGCTGATGGTGGCGCCCCAGGTGCCGGTGCTCGACCTGCTGCTGCAAATGCGCCAGGCGCGGATGCACCTGGCCTTGGTTGTCGACGAATATGGCGGCATCGACGGGCTGGTGACGATCGAGGACCTAGTTGAAACCATCACCGGCGACATCTCCGACGAACATGACGAGATCGAGGGGCCGATGGTCATCGAACGCCCCGATGGCGCACTCGACCTCGACGCCAGGCTATCCGTCGGGGATTTCGAAACCCGCATGGGCCCGGTGCTGTCCGAAGACGAACGCGATGCCGACATCGATACCGTCGGCGGCCTGATCTTCACCCTTGCCGGCCGGGTGCCGGCGCTCGGCGAGGTCATCAGCCATCAGTCCGGCCTGGAATTCCATGTGCTCGACGCTGACGCCCGCCGTATTCGCCGGTTGCGGGTGCGCCGTCCGGCTCAGCAGGCGGCTGAGTAACGCCGCAGGCCGTAAGTAAGATTGGGCTCTGCCCAGACCGGCCCAAGGGCAGTCGTCTCCTGGACTTCGTCTACCGAAGGGATGCGCCCCGGGGCGCTACCTCGGCGGGGTTTGGGGCAGAGCCTCATGCTTTCTTGCCTGCGGCGCTTCAGTCCATGGCCGCATGGCTGGGGTCGGCGACTGTGTTGCGGGGCGGGCGGCGCATCAGGGGCAGCAGCAGCAGTGCGGGCAGGCTGGTCAGGATCATCAGCTTGTAGTCGTCGATATAGGCGATGATCAGGGCCTGCTTGTTGACGATCTGGTCGAGCAGGGCGGCGCCGTGCGCGGTGGTGGGGTCGAGCATCGGCGCGGCCTGGAGGGCGCGGTTGAAGGGGGTGATGGTTTCGGTGATCTGGCTGTGCACGAGTTGGGTGTTGTGGGCCAGCGCGTTGGAGGTGACGGCGACGCCGACGGCACTGCCGACGTTTCGGAACAGGCTCATCAGGGCGGCGGCGTCGGTGCGGAGCTCGCCGGGCAGGGTTGCGAAGGTCACCACCTGAAGCGGGACGAACACCAGGCCCAGGCCGACGCCCTGGATGAAGATGGTGGCGATGATGTCGAACTGGGCGACGTCGGGGGTCCAGGTGGTCATGATCCAAAGCGAGTAGCTGAGGCCGACCAGTCCGGCGCCGATCAGGATACGGGGGTCCATCCGGGTAACCAGCTGGCCGCCGAGCAGCATCGAGGCCATGGTGCCGAGGCCGCGCGGCGATAGGATCAGCCCGGCGGCGGCAACCGGGTAATTGGCCAGGGTTTGCAGCCAGGGCGCCATCAGCGCGGCGGTCGCGACCAGGGCGACGCCGACCGCGAACATCATAGCCAGGCCGGCGGAGAAGTTGCGGTCAAGGAACAGGGCGACCGGGATGAACGGTTTTTCGGCCGTCAGCATGTGGACGATGAACAGATAGATGCCGAGCGCGGCCAGCACGCACTCGACGATGATCTCGGTCGAGCTGAACCAGTCCAGCGTATGGCCGCGGTCGAGCACAAGCTGAAAGGCGCCGATGCCGAGGGCGAGCACGCCGAAGCCGATGAAGTCGAAGCGTAATCCCGAGTTTGCATTTTCCTTGGGCATGAAGACGATCAGCCCGGCGACGGCGGCGATGCCGACCGGCAGGTTGACGTAAAACACCCAGCGCCAGTTGTAGAGGTCGGTCAGGTAGCCGCCGATGGTCGGGCCGAGGATGGGGCCGAGCATGACGCCGACGCCCCAGATTGCCATCGCCTGGCCGCGTTTCTCGGGTGGGTAGATGTCCATCAGGGTGGATTGAGACAGCGGTACCAAAGCCGCGCCAAAGGTGCCCTGGAGCAGTCGGAAGACGACCATCTCGGACAGCGACTGTGCCGCGCCGCAGGCCATCGAGGTCAGGGTGAAGCCGATCAGGCAGACGATCATCAGGTTCTTGCGGCCGAACCGCGCCGCCAGCCAGCCGACGGGGGCGGTCATAATCGCGGCCGCAGTGATGTAGGAGGTGAGCACCCAGGTGATCTCGTCGGCCGAGGCGCCCAGGCTGCCCTGCATGTATGGCAACGCGACGTTGGCGATGGTGCTGTCCAGCGCCTGCATCAGGGTCGCGGCCATGCAGCAGATCGTGATCAGCGTGCGGCGCGGTGCCGCCGCAGCCGGCTGTGTGGCCGTGATCGAGGCACTCACGGGATCAGGTCATGCCAGCTGCGGCGGTGGCCGGTGTCGATGTCGGCGACGACGCTCATGCCCGAGCGCAGTTCGAGTTCGCTGCCGGCGCGGTCGACGCGGATGCGGACCGGGATGCGCTGCACCACCTTGACCCAGTTGCCGGAGGTGTTCTGTGCCGGGAGAATGGCGAACTCCGATCCGGTGCTGGGACTGATGCTTTCAACCTCACCCTTGAACACCTGGTCCGAATAGGTGTCGACCGCGACCTGCACGGGATCACCGGGCTTGACGTGGGTGAGCTCGGTTTCCTTCGGATTGGCCTCGACCCACACTCGCTCGGTGGAGACCAGGCCGAACGCCGCCGTGGCGGCGGCCAGGTACATGCCGGGCTGGACGCTGTCGACCTGGGTGACGATGCCGGCGAACGGCGCGCGAACGGTCGCATGGTCGAGCTGGCGCTGCATCTCGGCGAGCCGGGCGGCGGATTGAAGGTATTCGGGCGTGGTTTTCACATCGATGTCCGGGTTACCGCCGAGGCGGGCGAGCTGGACCTCGGCCTGGACCCGCAACGAGGCGACCGCCTGCTTGCCTGCGGCAAGGGCAAAGCGCGCATTGTCGTAGTCGGCGCGGGTGACGCTGCCGCTCTTTACCAGGTTGGCGAACCGGTCGTTGTTGGCCTGGTCGGCATCGACCTGGTCATGCTTGGCGTCCACGTCACGCTGCATGCGGCGGTAGTCGTACTTCATCGCCTCCATCTGTAGTGCGGTCTGCGCCAGGGCGGCGGCGGCGCCATCATGGGCGATCTGGAACGGGCGCGGGTCAAGCCGCAGCAGCACGTCGCCCTTCGCGACGCGCTGGCCTTCATGGACCGGGACCTCCTGCACGATGCCCGAGACGTCGGTCGCGATGGTTTCCTTGGCGGCGCGGACATAGGCGTCGTCGATAGAGACGATGCGGCCGCCCGACAGCCAATAGAAGACGGCGCCGACAATGACCGCGAGGATGCCGCCCAGCATGAGGATCGGACGCAGCGTGCGCCTGAGCGAGCGGTAACGGATGCGGGGCGCATCAGTGACGCGGGGGGAGGCGACGCCGGCTTGCGACATCAGGCGAGTTCCCGGGCGGCGTTGAAGGCAGCCGCGGCCGGACGACGGCCCTGCTGCGAAAGATTGGTCTTCATGGTCTGAAGTGCCTTGGTTATGATTTCCAGCGTCGGTTGTTCAAGGTGTCCGGCCAGCACGCGCGCCATGTCGGTGCGTTGCAGGTCAAGCGCGCGTAGCACCGGGATCGCCGCCGGCAGCAGATGCAGCCGCCAGATGCGGCGATCGCTGGGGTCGGGCCGACGCTCGACAAGGCTAGATGTTTCTAGTCGGTCGATAAGCCGGGCGATGGTGATTGGCTCAACCTCGATGATGTCGGCGAGTTCCTTCTGGGTGATCCCCGGCCGGCGCTCCAGCCAGATCAACAGCATCCACTGCGCCCGGGTCAGCCCGTGGCAGCTGGCGCGCCGGTCGGCGTCAAGCCGGATCATCTGGGCCACGTCATGCAGCAGGAACAGCAGGTCGCGAGGCGTCTCGGGCATCGGCCACCAGTTTTTTTACTCACGTTATGATAAGCAGCGTTATGACCGATTACCAGGGGCATGGCGTTCCGAATTTTGACCGGGTCCGCTATGGTGAAGGCGAAAGAACAGGGCCGGGGGAACCACGATGAGAAGACGCAGCCTGATGACCGCCGCAGGTGCTGCCCTGTTGCCGCTGGCCTATCCGGCGCTTGGACAGAACGCCGCGGCGAAAACCCTGGTGTTCGTGCCGGCAACCAACCTCAACAGCCTCGATCCGATCTGGACCTCCGCCACGGTCACGCGGAACTACTCGTTCCTCGTGTTCGACACGCTGTACGGCGTGACTGCGAAGATGGAGCCGCGGCCGCAGATGGCCGAGGGCCACACCGTTGAAGACAACGGCCTGCGCTGGACCGTGCGGCTGCGGGAGGGGCTTCGCTTCCATGACGGCGAGCCGGTGCGGGCGCGTGACTGCACGGCGTCGCTGGCACGCTGGATGAAGCGCGACATCGTCGGCCAGCAGATCGTCGCTCGGCTGGATGCGATGGAGGCGCCCGACGACCGTACCTTGGTGTTCCGGCTGCGCAAGCCGTTCCCGGCGCTGCTGTTCGCGCTGGCGCGCTCGCAGCCCAACACGGCGGTGATGATGCCGGAGCGGTTGGCCAACGTGGACGCCTACAAGCAGCTTTCCGAGGTTGTCGGCAGCGGCCCGATGCGGTTCGTGCCGAACGAATACGTCTCCGGTGCCCAGGCGGTGTTCACCCGGTTCGATGGTTATGCGTCCCGCACCGAGCCGGCCGATTTCACCGCCGGCGCCAAGCGGATGCTGCTTGACCGGATCGAGTGGCACATCCTGCCCGATCCCGCGACCCAGGCCAACGCGCTGCGGGCGGGCGAGGTCGATTGGGTCGAGCAGCCGTTGCCCGACCTTCTGGACGAGCTGCGGGCCGACCGCAACCTGGTGGTCGAGCGGCAGGACCCGTATGGGATCGCGCCATTCCTGCGGCTCAACCACCTGCAGCCGCCAACCAGCAACCTGGCTTTCCGCCAGGTGGTGCTGGCGGCGATCGACCAGACCGAGCTGATGACGGCGCTAATGGGCGAGGACCGCACCGCCTATAACGCGCCGGTCGGCATGTACATGCCGGACGGGGAGTCTGCCAGTCCGGCGGGGATGGAGCTTGTCGCCGGCGGCAGGTCGGAGGACGAGCTCAGAAGGATGCTGGCGGCCTCGGGCTATGCCGGCGAGACACTGCTGCTGATGCACCCGACCGACCAGCATTTCTACGATGTGATGACGTCGGTGGTGTCGGCGCGGCTGAAGCGCATCGGTATCAAAGTCGATGACGTGGCGATGGATTACGGCACCGTCGTGCAAAGGCGGGTGAGCAAGGAGCCGTTGGCGAAGGGCGGCTGGTCGGCGTTCATCGCGGGCTTCCCGGCGGTCGATAACGGCAGCCCGCTGGCCAGCAGCGGGCTGCGCGCCAATGGTCCGGCGGCCTGGTTCGGCTGGCCCGACGACCCCCGGCTTGAAGCGCTGCGCGAGGCTTGGCTGGACGCCGCCGACCCCATTGCGCGCCAGAAAATTGCCGACGACATTCAGGTCCGGGCGCTGGATCAGGTCATGTATGTGCCGCTCGGCCAATATTTCCAGAGCACCGCCTACCGGCGCAATCTTTCCGGCGTGCTGAAGGGGCCAGCGCCGGTGTTCTGGAACATCTCCAAGTCGTGAATTCCGTTCGGCGATGCCCCTGGAGATGAGGGGGTCAGTCACTTATGCCTGGATCGCGGCCGGCGGTGCGCTTGGCAGCATGGCCCGGTTCTGGATGGGTGGGTGGATCGCGGCGATCGCTGGCGACCGGTTCCCGTGGGGCACGCTGGCGATCAATGCGATCGGTTCCGCGGTGATCGGGCTGGTCGCCGGGCTGACCCTGGAGCCCGGGCGGCTGGGTTGGCATCCGGACGTCCGGATTTTCCTGATGGTCGGCATCTGCGGCGGCTTCACGACATTTTCAGCCTTCAGCCTGCAGACGCTGGAATTGCTGCAACGGGGACAGGTTACTTTCGCGTTTGGATATACTGCGGTATCGGTCGGACTTTGTCTGCTGGCGGTCTGGGCCGGAATGATTTTAGCCCGGTAGTGAGGAGGGCGCGTTCATGAAGCTTCTGATGACTGGCGGTTGTGGCTTCATCGGCTCGGCGACCCTGCGCCACATCCTGCGCACCACCGACCACACCGTCGTCAACGTCGACAAGATGACCTATGCGGCGTCCGAGGATGCGCTGGAGGAGGCCCGTGATCATCCCCGGCATATACTGGTGAGGGCCGACATCGCCGATGCCGGCGCGATGCGCCAGGTGTTTGCCACGCACTTGCCGGATGCGGTGATGCACTTGGCCGCCGAAAGCCATGTCGACCGGTCGATCGACGGGCCGGCGGCGTTCATCCTCAGCAACGTTGTCGGCACCTTCACCCTGCTGGAGGCAGCGCGCGAATATCTTCTTACCCGTGACGCGGCGGCGCGACGGAATTTTCGGTTCCATCACGTCTCGACCGACGAGGTTTTCGGCGCCCTAGCACCGGGTCAGGCGCCGTTCACCGAGAGCACCGCGTATGACCCGCGCAGTCCGTATTCGGCGAGCAAGGCGGCATCCGACCACCTGGTGCGCGCCTGGCACCACACCTATGGGCTGCCGACCGTGGTCAG
>JAYTTA010000146.1:0-2211 GCA_043745345.1 Acetobacteraceae bacterium
CCGCCACCGGTACCAAAACCGCCAAGCAAAAGACTGGCGAATCCGCCGCCGCCGCCGGCTGTTGAAGTCGAGCCGCCATCCCCGTTCAGGCCGCCGCCGCCGCCGCCGCCGCCGCTGCCGCCGCTGCCGCCGGTGCCTCCATCGCCGGAACCGCCAGTCGACACGAGGCCGTCAGCACCCGCATGACCAGAAGCCCATCCGCCGCCGCCGCCGCCGGCGATGATAAGGGCCGACCCCGTGGTATAGTCTCTGACGAAGGTGCCGCCGCCGCCGCCGCCAGCCCAGGAGCCGGCACCGCCCGCGCCGCCGACCGCAATCTGCAACACGTCACCGCTGCTCAGGCTGAACGTGCCGCCGATCTCTGCTCCCACTGAAATTGGGGCGCCGTTGCCGGCGTTGTCCACACCGCCCTCGGCGCCGGAGGCGGTGATTTGATACGTTCCCGTGTCCGTCACGGTAAAGTTGACGATGCTGCCGACGTAGCTGAACGCGGTCATGGGCGCGGCAATGGCCGTAGACGTCAGCGCGATAAGCGACGCACTGGCTAAAAGAAAATGGCGCATAAAACTCGAAGCTCCCGGCCGGCGGCGAAATGCACGCTGGAGTTTCCACCTCTGCAATAAGCACGCCAAACGAAGAAGCTTCGATGCTAAATAACTCACATAGTCCAATAAATAAATGATATCGTTAGAGAAAAATATCTTTTAGTAGCCGAAATACTAGTTGCACATTAGTATCGAAAAATGACAACGCCGCGCCATATGTAAAGTTTTCCGACAGCGCCGAACCTGGCCCATCACTTCCCACCTGGCACTTCAACCCTTAAACGAACTTCCCCCGCAGAAATCCCAAAGCCGGCAGCGGCTTCCAACCCTTGGGCAGATCCGTCCGCCGCACCGGGGTCACGCTGTAGCGCGGCGCCGGCTGCTCGCAGGTGCGCAGGAACCCCGCATAGTCGCAAACCTGCTGCTCCCGCCAATCCCGGTCCGCCAATGCGGCCGGCCGGCTGGAGAAAATCTCCGCGATCCGGTTCTTGCGCCCGATCGAGGCAACCACCGCCCACAGCGTATCGTCGCCGACCCGACGCAAACTGACCACTTGGCTCATCGATGCCCCTCGTTCTGCATGCCGACCCCACCCATTCACAATCAGATAAAGTCTGAACAGCCGGCGCGCACCGGTCCAGCGCGAAATTTTCGCAGCGTTCAGGCAGGCGGCGCCTCCACAGGCTAAAGGTCCGAAAGTTCGTCGGACATCAACCCGGCGCGTTCATGGAAGGCCTTCAGCCGCCGCATAACCTCGGCAGGCCGCTCAGCCTAGATCGGCTTTCCGGTGGATCAGCCGGTTCGCCAGTTTCCGGTTCCATCTCCGCCTCCAAGCTGCGGCCCACCATGCTGCGGCCCACCATGCTGCGGCAGAGTATGCGGCACCTCTCTGCCAGCATAATAAACCTGATCGCATAACGCCGCACGGAGCAGCAACCATGGCAGAACTTCCCACCTTCGCCACGCCGGCCAGCTTTATGGGCATCGCCCGAACCGACCGGACGGCGAAGTTCTGCATTGCCGGGATGCCGCTCGACCTCGGCACCACCAACCGCGCCGGCGCGCGTTCCGGCCCGCCTGCCATCCGCGCCGCCAGCCGCATGCTGGTGGACGGCCAGCACCCGAGCAACTGGGTCGATCCGGCAGCACTCGACATCGCCGACATCGGCGATTTCGGCATCTTCCTCGGCGACATCGAGAAAAGCCTGGCCATGATCGAACAGCAGGCCGTCGGCCTTTCCCACCTCATCGGCCTCGGCGGCGAGCATGGCATAACCTTGGCGCTGCTGCGCGCGTTGAAAAAACGCCTGGGCGCGCCCGTCGGGCTGGTCCAGTTCGACTCCCACCTCGACACCTGGGAGGTCAATTTCGGCCAGCGGTTTGCACACGGCTCAGTGTTCTACCACGCCCTCAACGAGGGCCTGGTCGACCCGAAACGGATGATCCAGGTCGGCATCCGCTCCCCCGTGCACCGCAAGGTGTGGGATTGGACCCTGTCCCAGGGCGTCACCATCCTGACCGGCGAGGAGGTCCAGTTGCTGGGCCCGATAAAGGCCGCCGAACGGATCAAGAGCGTTCTCGGGCTCGGCCCCGCCTATCTTAGCTTCGACATCGACGCGCTCGACCCGTCCTGCGCGCCCGGCACCGGCACGCCCGAAATCGGCGG
>JAYTTA010000147.1:0-2209 GCA_043745345.1 Acetobacteraceae bacterium
CCGACGCTGGCCAACTTCATCGACGTGTTCGAGAAAAACGATTTTCTGACGTACACCATCAACTCGGTGATCGTGTCGTTCTCCGCCACCGGGCTGGCGCTGCTATTTGGGGTTCCGGCGGCCTACGGCATCGCTAAATCCAAGGCCACCAAAGCCGCCGCGCTCATTCTCATTGCCCGCGTCACCCCCGGCCTGTCTTACCTGATCCCTCTGTTCCTGCTGTTCCAATGGCTCGGCCTGATCGGCACCCTGGTGCCGCTGGTCATCACCCATCTGGTGATCACCGTCCCTATCGTGGTTTGGGTCATGATCGGATTCTTCGAGGGCCTGCCGGGAGAATTGGAGGAAGCCGCGCTGGTCGACGGCGCCACCATCTGGCAGGCGTTTCTGTACGTGGCGATGCCCCTGGCGCGCCCCGGCATCACGGTGGCGACCATCCTGGCGTTCATCTTCTCCTGGAACAATTTCATCTTCGGGGTCGTGCTGGCGGGACGAGCGACCCGCACCTTACCGGTCGCGGTCTACAACGTGCTGACGTTCGAGCAGATCAGCTGGGGCCCGCTGGCCGCGGCCGCGCTGATCGTGACGGCGCCGGTGCTGCTCCTGACCCTGTTGATGCAAAAGGAAATCGTCGCCGGGTTAACGACTGGTGGGGTCAAGGGCAATTAACGATCGCACGATACGTCGTGCGGATCAGCTTATCGACGATCGGCGGCGGCTTCTCGCGGCGTTGCAGGTATTGCCGTACCGCCGCGACCGGCACCTCCGACAGCGCGAACTGTGCTCGCCGGATTTCGTTGGGTCCAGCCCGCCCAAAAGTCTCCCGCGTGAATTTCCGCAGTCGAACCTGCCCACGCCGCGCCTGATCGGCCAGGCCTTCTCGCAACGTTTGCGGCCAATCGCCCTGGACGAAATCGTCGCGATGATACAGCAATAACAAACGCCCCTCGTCCAAATGCTCCCGAACCCAGACAGGCGTATGGAGCGCCGCCTTCAACCCATCCCCAGCGTCGAGCGCCGCCGCGATCCCCTCCTGAAACGCCAGCACGGTCTTGAACCACAACTCGGCCAGCAGTGCGTCGCGCGATGCGAACCGGTGGTAAAACGATCCGGTCGGCGCTTTCAGTTTCGCCGAGATCGCGGCGACCGTTACGGCAGACGGCCCGCGCTCGCCGATCAGGCCAAGCGCCGCGTCGAGAAAATCGAACAATTCCACGCCGCGGCGCGGAAAATCGTGGCAGAGATCCCATTCTGCTGGCTCGCCACCCGTTCCGCCGATGGCGGTGCCAATGCGCGGGCCATACGTTCTTGCACTGGGCGCCCTGACGACGACGAGTGGACGCGGCGTTTCCTGGCCCACCGAAGCTCCCGCAAGGTGGCCGAAATGCGGGAAGCCGACCGGGTCACGCTCGCCTACCAGCATGACTCCGGCGACGCCTATATCGCGCTGGGTGGGCGCGCGATTTTGGTTGACGACGTCGCCGAGATGCGCAGCCTATGGCCAAGCACCATGGATGCTCGGTTCCCACCCGGTTTCGCCGATGAGCACATGATGGTCGTCCGGGTCGAAGTCGACCGGATCGAGGTCCATATACGCGGGCTCACCCGCGAACCCTTCGGTCATGGGCGCACGTTGATCGAGCGCGCCACGACCAGCGCCTGGCGCTTCATTCCCGACTATTGAGCAGTCCTTCCGTACGCACGGCGGCGCCCCTATAATCGGAGCCACACCGCCACCGGGAGAAAACACATGATCCGCCGCCGCCAAATTCTGGCATCGACCGCCGTGCTTGCCGCACCCGCCATTGTGGCCCGAGCCAACGCGCAATCCGCGTTCGACTGGAAGCAGTTCAAGGGCCAGGCGATCGAGGTGAACTACCAGCTCTCCCCCCGCGGCGATCTGGTCCGCAACCACATCAAGGAATTCGAGGAACTGACCGGCATTAAGGCCGGCTTCGAGCAGATCCCCGAACAGCAGCAACGCCCGAAAGTGGCGATGGAAATGGCGACGGGCCATCCCGGCTTCGACGTGGTCAATGTCGGCATGCACGTCCAGAAGCGCCTTGTTGAGAAGGCCAACTGGATGGAGGATCTGCGCCCGTTCCTCGCCGATAAATCCCTGACCAACCCCGACTTCGACCTGGGCGATTTCAGCGCCCCGTCGATGAAAGTCGCGACCGGTTCGGATGGCAAGATCAACGTGATCCCG
>JAYTTA010000148.1:0-8075 GCA_043745345.1 Acetobacteraceae bacterium
CCTCGATCTCAGCGCCGCCGGGCTGATCCTCGCCGGCATGCTGTCGGACGGCGGTGCCGGCAGCACCCGGCTGACCTCGACCGGCGCCATCGCCGAGACTGGCCGCCTGATCGCCGGCACGCTGACCGGCAGCGCCGCGCTCGATGCCAGCTTTACCGGCACCAACACGATCGCCAACGTCGGCACGTTCGCTGCGAACGGATTCATCCTCAACGACAGCACGTCGCTCGACATCACCGGGGCCGTCGCCGGCGGCGGCAGCATTGCCGTGCAGTCGAAAAACCTGCTCTCGATCGACGGATCGGTCGCCGCCGCCGCCGACGTGTGGCTCACCGGCAATTCAATCGCGATCAACGGCAACGTCGCCGCCAACCTCGTTACCCTGACCGCGGCCGGCACCATTACCGGGTTCGGCAGCCTGACCACGCCGACCCTGACCGGAACCGCCGGATCGGCCGACCTCGCTGGCGCCAACCAGATCGACACCCTGGCCGCCTTCACCGCCGCGCATGATTTCTCGATGCGCGATGCCCGCGCGCTTAACGTGGCCGGCCCGCTCACCGCGGGCGGCAACGTAGCGATCGACGTCGGCGTTAACACGCTGACCTTGCCGGCCGGCTCCGCTATCGCCGCCAACTCGGTGGCGCTGATCGGCGGGAACCTCACGATCGACGGCAGCATCAACGCGCCGTCGTCGGTGTCGCTAACATCGGGCGGCTCGATCGGCATCCGCGGCGCGATAACCGACGGCAACCTGACGACCATTGCCGCTGGCTCGATCGTCGAGACTGGCACGTTGAACGTTGGAAAACTGACGGGGAGCGCTGCCAGCGCCAGTTTCATCGGCGCCGGCAACAACGTGGCGAACCTCAGCGGCTTCATCACCGCTGGCACGCTCGCGCTGGCCGGCAACAACTCAATCGGCGTCATCGGTAACAACGCCGGCTCCGGCCTGACGATCGCCGCATTTAGTACCGTCTCGGCCCAGAACAACGTCGCCGGCGGTAATATCCAACTCACCGCCGGCGGAATTATAACGTCGGGCAGCAATAGTGCGCCCCGCATCAACCTGAACGCGGCTGGCACCGTGACCGTGGCCAGCGGCAGCTTCGTATCAGGCCAAACGCCAGTGCCGAAGGGCACGATCACTGATGCCCAGGTGCCCGGCCGCGGAACACCGGGCCTCCATGTCTTGGCTGCCAACTTCGATCAGACGGGCACCACTACGATCGCCGTTCCGGTCATCCTGACGATCGACCTCACGGGCGCGGGAGTAGCTCGGTTCAACAACCTTCAGGCGGCCAACAGCTACCTGTTCCTCAATCTCAACGCAGGCTCGGGCGGCGGCCAGGTCAACGTAGCCAACCTGCACATCACCTACCAGACCGTGAACCCCGCCGGAGGGGTCTTCACCGGCCTGGTCGGCGGCCAGGGCGGTCAGTCCGCCGCCTCGGTCGCGACGATCGGCCGGCCAAACTCCAACTATCGCCTCAATGCCTGCGCGGTCGGCTCGGTGAACTGCTTCGTCATCTCCCAGGTCGGCGCGCCGATCGCCTCGCCGCTGACCGACATCTCGATCGGACCGCCATCGAAAGATCGTGACGAGCTCGACCTCATCCTGCCAAACGTCGCCGACCGGGACTACTAAGCATGGGCATGTCGCCGCGAAAATGGATCCGGTTGGCTGCGGGAGTCTTCGCGATCCTGCTGCTCGCCAGCTGCGCGACGCCACCCGACACCGCCTATGTCAAGGGCAACTCGGCACACGCCGCTGGGTCCGGAGTGGCCCTCGGCCTCGATGCCGCCGGCAAAAAATGCGAGCAGCAGACACAGTCGACGGGGGAAACCTACATTTTCTGTGGCGAATGGAGCCAGCCCAGCGGCAAGATCGTCGCCGGCGCTCCAGGAACCCTCATCGACCTCGCGCGCGCCAGCCCATGGCGCACGGTGCTCGACCGCCGGTTCGACTGCGGCGAGCCGCACGCGACCGGCATCCTGGGCGGCGAGGCGGCGGTACTGCTCGATTGCCGCCGCAAGATCGGTGGCTGGCCGCAGACGGCGCTGGTCACGGTGGTCGGCGGCCGGGCTTATTTCGCCGACGGCCTGCAACCGGAACTCTCCGTCATGGAGCGGTCGATCGGCATCCAGTCGGGCAAGCTGGCGCCGGAAGCGGCTTCCCAGGTTTCGGCATCACAGGGGTTGGCAGCCGAGCGTCTGGCGGCGCAGTCGTTCAGCTCCAGCGATATCAGTCAGTATGAGCAGCTAATGCAGGCCGGCGCCCAGGCCAACCGCTCGCAGAACTACGAGTCGGCGGAGAAGGCCTATCGCGCCGCGCTGGCGCTGCAGCAGAAGGCGCTTGGCGCCAACAATCCCAACACCGCGTCGCCGCTGATGCATCAGGCGATGCAGCTCTCCAACCAGGGTCGCTATGCCGAGGGCGACGCGCTGTTCGCCCGGGCGCAGGTGCTGGTGGCCCAGCCGGGCATCGGCGACAAGACCGCGGCGGCGCGCCTCACGCATTACCGCGCACTTAACCTGCTCAACCAGAACAAGCTGCCGCAGGCGCTTGAACTCGCGGTCGAGGCCGAGGCGCAGTATTCGGTAATGCTTACGCCGGCGCTGCTCTCCACGCGATCGGCGGCGCGCGCCAACACGGTCGGCGTCGCGGCCCTGGCGGACCGGCTCGCCGACCAGCAGAGCCTCGCCGACCCGCAGACCGAGTCGGCGCTGATGGGCGTGGTCGAGGTCCGGCGCAACCGGGCCAACATACTGAAATGGCAGGGCCACGGGGCAGAAAGTGAGGCGTTGGCGCAAAGCGCCGTCGATCTTGCCCGCGCCCGCGGCTGGTCGCAGCCGGTGGTCACTGCGCGGCTGCTGCGGACCTCGGCCGAGATCGCCTCCTTGCAGGGCGACTATCAGGCCGCCGACAGCCAGTTCGCCCAATCCGCCGCCGCCTTCAACCGCGCCATGCCAGGCGCCCGGCCGGCTGCCGACACCGAGTTCCTGCGCGCCGCGGCGCTAATTCGGCTGGACCGCGCGGATGCTGCGGTTGAGGCCTGCCGCATCGGCGCGCACATCCTGCAATCGCTGAAGGCCGGCACCTCCGGCGAGCTGATCGAGCCGTGCCTGGCGGCCTACGCCGCCGCCGCCGCCAACCGGCCGCAGGAGCGGCAGGTGTTGCTGGCCGAGATGTTCGAGACCGCGCAGCTCGGCCAGACCAGCATCACCAGCCAGCAGATTGCGCGCGCGGCGGCACGGCTGTCGGAAAACGCCCGCGACAACCGGGTTGGCGATGCCATCCGCCGGCGCGAGACCGCCGGCAACACGCTGGCCGAGCTCTACCGCCAGCGCGACATCAGTGAGGAAACGCGCAAAGCCGGCGGCGCCGATGCAACCGCCGCTGCCGACCTCGACCGACGCATCAACGAGGCCCAGGCCACCGAGGCCGACTCGGATTCGGCGTTGCAGGCCGCCTCGCCGAACTACGGCCAACTCGTCCAGCAGGTGGTCCGCGCACACGACGTGCTGGACATCCTTCGACCGAACGAGGCGTTCGTCGCAACTGTGCTCGGCGGCAACGCCGGCTGGAGCTTCCTGCTGCGCCAGCATGACAAGGGCGCCGGCGAGATCACCGTGGCGCCGATTGCCGGTGGCACCAGGCGGATGGCCGAGTTGGTCAAGAAAATCCGCGCCAGCATCGAACCGACTATCGGCAGCACGCCGCCGCCCTTCGACGTTGCCAGCGCGCAGGCGATCTATGCCGCGGTGCTCGGCGGCTTTTCCGGTGCAATGGAGGGAGCCACCAGCCTAACTGTCGTCCCCGCCGGGCCGCTGCTGTCGATCCCATTCGCCGCCATGCTGACCGGGCCGGCGGACGCCGGCAACCTGGCGGATGCGCCTTTCCTGATTCGGCGTATGACGGTGGCGCACGTGCCGGCGGCGGCTAACTTCGTCGCGCTGCGCCGCGTCGCCGGATCGCAGGCGCGCAATCCGTGGTTCGGCTTCGGCGATTTCCACCCGGTCACACTGCATCAAGCACAAGCGAGCTTCCCCGCCGGCCCGTGCGCCGACTCGGCCCGGCTGCTGGCCGGCCTGCCGCCGCTGCCCGGGGCGCGGACCGAATTGGAGGAGGCGCGCGTGCTGGAAGGTGCCAATGCCGGCGATCAGCTGCTCGGGCTCGGCTTCACGGCCCAGACCGTCCGCGCCGCGACCCTGCGTGACTTCCGCGTGCTTCATTTCGCGACACACGCGCTGCTGCCGACCGATTTGGTCTGCCAGGAGGAGCCGGCGATCGTGACCTCGACGCCGGTCGCGGCGTTGGACGCCTCCGGCGCGCTGCTCACCGCCTCGCGCGTCGCTCAGCTCCAGCTCGACGCCGACACGGTGATCCTGTCGGCCTGCAACACCGGCGGCCCGAACGGCGGCACCGCCGGGGAAAGCCTGTCCGGCCTGGCGCGGAGCTTCTTCTATGCCGGCGCGCGGTCGCTGCTGGTGACGCACTGGCCGGTCAACGACCAGATCACCCGCATCCTTGTGGTCACCACGCTGAAGCACTACCGGGAAAACACCGGCGCCGGACTGGCAGCGGCGTTGAGCGAGGCGCAACGCGCCCTGATCGGTCAGGCGAAGGGTGACCTGGCACTGCTGGCTCATCCGTACTACTGGGCGCCGCTGGCGCTGATCGGCGAGAGCAGTCCCGCTGGGCATGGTGCAGTTGCCGCTTCGGAGATGCGCCTTGGCGGCCTATGATCGCGCCACTGCAGCAGGTCGGAGATCTTAGATGGAAGACCGGCTCGGCAAGTATGAAATTCGAAGACCGCTGGGCAAGGGCGCCGCCGGCATCGTCTATGAGGCGTGGGACCCGGCGATCGCCCGCCACGTCGCGATCAAGACGGTGCCGCTGCCCGACGCCAGCGACGAGGAGGCGCAGGAGCAGCTCGAGCGCTTCCGTCGTGAGGCGCAGGCCGCCGGCCGCCTGACCCACCCCAACATCGTGGGCGTGTTCGACTACGGCGAGACCGCCGAGATCGCTTACATCGTGATGGAGTATGTCGATGGCGACTCGTTGAAGGCGGTGCTGGACCGTCGCGAGCGGTTCGCCATATCCGAGGTCGTGCGGGTGATGGACGAGCTGCTCGCCGGCCTCGGCTACAGCCACGAGCGTGGCGTGGTGCACCGCGATATCAAGCCGGCCAACCTGATGCTGACCAAGCAGGGCCGCGTTAAGATCGCGGATTTCGGGATCGCCCGGATTGAGAGCAGCGGCCTGACACAGGTCGGCACGATCATGGGTACGCCGGCCTACATGTCGCCCGAGCAGTTCACCGGCCAGGTTGTCGATGCGCGCACCGACCTCTATTCGGCGGGGGTCGTGCTGTATCAACTGCTGACCGGCGACCGCCCGTTTGAGGGCAGCATGACGGCGATCATGCAGAAGGCGCTGAACACGATGCCGTCGCTGCCCTCCGAGCTCGCGGTGACCGCGCCGGTGGCGTTCGACGCGATCGTGCTGCGCGCCCTGGCGAAGCGTCCCGAAGATCGTTTTCCCGATGCCAGGTCGTTCGCTGCCGCCCTCCATGCGGCGTTGATCCCAGTGACGCCGGGCTATGATTCAGACTCGACGATGTTGCAGGCAAAACCGTCGGCGTCCCAGCCGGCCCCGGCGGCCGTTACGGTTGCACCGGCCCGCGTCGAGGCGGCTGCCGTGCCACGCAAGACGAACGCGGCCTTAGTTCCGGCTATCGCCGGCGCGGTGATCATCCTGGGGCTCGCAGGCGGCGCATGGTTCCTGTTCGGCGGCTCGCCACCGGCACCTGCTGTCCCGGCGCCGATCGCCCAATCTTTCGTTGCACCTGTTCCGCCAACGCCTCCGCTGCCAACGCCCGCACCCTCATCCCTCACGGCGGCAACGCCCGCGCCCCCCGTCGTCGTACAGCCGCCACCCGCCGCAATCGCGATCCCGGCCGTGGTCGCGCCGCCCGTCACGGTGGACCGGCGCGCGCTGGTCGCGGCGATCGCGGCGCTGCCCTGCGCCATGCTGAGCGGAAACCTGCCCGACGAGGGCGGTTGGCTCCGGCTCACGGGTGTCATCGCTGACGGCGTGCCGCGTGCCGCGCTGGATCGCGCGCTGGCCGACAGCGCGCCGGGCCTGCGCCCCGAGGGCCTTGTGCAAGGCTTCCCGCACAACCCGGACTACTGCCGGATGCTCGACATCCTGGCACCGGCGGGGGAGCGGTTCGGCGATGTCGGGCAGCCGGTCTGGTTGCGCGCGCTCGATGGCCGAACCCGGTTGGTAACCGATGAGGTGATCAAGCTGCGGGTGCGAATGGCCGATTTCGCCGGCGAGATGCGGATCGACTATCTTTCGACCGACGGCAACGTCTACCACGTCCATCCCGCAGACGGCGCCAACCCGCGGACTTACCTGGCGGGTCAGGATGTGACGCCGGGTCCCGGCAACGGCGACGGCAAGGTCGGCGAGGTCGGCGAGCCGTACGGCTACGACATGATCGTCGCGGTGGCCTCCTCACTGCCTCTGTTCTCCAGGCCACGCCCTGCATCCGAGCCGACGATGGCCTATCTCAGGGATCTGCAGGCCTCGGTGGAGGAGTTGCATCGGCGCGGTGGACGGGTCAATGCGGCGGCGATGATCCTGCTGACGGGGGCGAAGTGAGCAAGGCTGGGCTGGGCTCTGCCCAGACCCGCCAAGGGGCTAGCCCCTTGTGACGCCTGTGCTTTATCACTGTGGCAAAAAATTCACTGTGGCAAAAATGATCCATCCGGCTGCAGCGTTTCCAACACCCCTGAATGGATGGCGAACCAGGCGCCGTTCAGCGCCAGCCGGCCGGCCGCGACCGGCTCGGCGATCCACGGGAAGGTCATCAGGTTGGCCAGCGACAGCTTGACGACCTCCTGCTCGCAGCAGCGCTGGCGCTCCTCGACCGAAGTGCAGGCCAGGGCTGCCACCCGCGCCTTACCGGCAATCGACATCCAGGGCGCCACGAAGTCGCGCGCGTTCTCCGGCGCGCCGTCGAGCAATGCCTGAACGCCGCCGCACAGGCTGTGGCCGAGTACGATGATCTGTGGAATGCCCAATACCCGGATGCCGAACTCCAACGCCGCGCTGGTGCCGTGATAGGCGGCGTCGGGCGCATACGGCGGCACCAGATTGGCGACATTGCGCACCGTCAGCATCTCGCCCGGCCGGACGTTGAAGATCACCGCCGGGTCCAGCCGGCTGTCGACGCAGGCGATCACCAGCGCCCTGGGGCTTTGCCCGGTTGCAGCAAGGCTCTCGAACAGTCGGCGTTGCTCTGGCCAGCCGGTGTGGCGAAAGCGGCGGTAGCCGTCGATCCAATGTTCCACGTCGTGCTAACGCGATCCGGCGGCGGGTGGCCGGGTCGTGAGATCACGCAGCCACCCGGCCGGCATGGTGGCGATGAAGTGCTCACGCAGCTGGCGTCCGCGTTCGACTGTCAGCCCGGCCAGCGGGGGCGTGAAGAAGCGTGGGTCTGCGGTGTGGACTAGATAGGCCTGGGTCTCGTTCATCATTAGGTCCTCGTTGCCGGAATCGTAGTGCTGGGCGGTCAGGAAGTGGCGAAAACCGCTTCGTTCGGTTGCCGTCAGCTCGTTCTGCCAAAATCGGTTGACATGCTCATTGTAGGCCGGGTTGGTGAAGTATTCGCCATGCGATATCTCGTGCCGCAGGACGACGGCGCGGGCATCGGCATCGACACCCACCCCCATGGTTGGGATGCTGATCAGCGCGCCTGGCCGCGAGTTGCCGACGTCGAACCACCCGGCCGCCTGCAGGATGTCGTGCAGCCGGACCTCGTTCGGATTAAGCCGCGTGCCATCCTGCGCCGCTGCGCGGAAAAACCGGATTATGTCGGCGGCACGGTAGTCGTGGCCGTCGTAAAAGCTGTCGGGTTCCATACCGGTCGCACGCACCGCGCGGTCGAGCTCGGCGTCATCCAGCACATGGTCGCGTGGTTGCCCGGCAGTCTCGATCATGACAGCGACGCGGTTGAGCATTTGCGCCTGCTCGTGCAGCGTGGGAAAGTCGAACACCAGAA
>JAYTTA010000149.1:0-8062 GCA_043745345.1 Acetobacteraceae bacterium
AACCGGCCGGTGATGTATTCCTGCGTGCGCTTCTGCCTGGGCGAGGTGAACAGCTGCGCGGCGCTGCCGACCTCGACCATCTCGCCAAGGTAGAAGAACGCCACCTGGTCGGCGCAGCGTGCCGCCTGCTGCATGTTGTGGGTCACGATGGCGATGGTGAAATCGGATTTCAGCTCATCGATCAGTTCTTCGACCTTGAGCGTCGAGATCGGATCAAGCGCGCTGGTGGGCTCGTCCAGCAGAATGACCTCGGGGCGGACGGCGATGGTGCGGGCGATGCACAGGCGCTGCTGCTGGCCGCCGGACAGACCCTGGGCGGAGGTATTGAGACGGTCCTTGACCTCGCCCCACAGCGCCGACCGGGTCAGTGACCATTCGACGCGCTCATCCATCTCGGCCTTCGACAGTTTCTCGTGCAACTTGATGCCGAACGCGATATTGTCGTAGATCGACATCGGGAACGGCGTCGGCTTCTGGAACACCATGCCGATGCGTGAGCGCAGCGCATTGAGGTCAAGGTCAGGGTCGATGATGTTATCTCCGTCCATCATTACCTCGCCGGTAGCACGCTGGTTGGGATAGAGGTCGTACATCCGGTTCAGCACTCGCAGGAGAGTGGATTTGCCGCAGCCCGATGGCCCGATCATGCCGGTGACCTGGCGCTCGGGCAGGTCGAGGTCGATCGCCTTGAGCGCGCGGTTGTCGCCATAGAAGAAATCGAGGTTGCGCATCGAGATGCGGGCCGGATTCAGGCCGGTGTCTGTGTGGGTCTTGATCCCCGACATTCCAACGGTCGATCGCCTAGCGTCGGAACTGCTGCTCATGATCTCCATGATGCTCCTGTTGGAATGAATGGGTTCATTTACCGTTGGCAAGGACAACACGGGCCAGGATGTTGATCGCCAGCACGCCGAAGGTGATCAGCAATGCGCCGACCCAGGCCAGCTGCACCCAGTCGTCGAATGCCGAGCCGGCATACTGGTAGATGGTGACAGGCAGGCTGGCCATCGGCTTGGTCAGGCTGAGCGACCAGTTGAGGTTGCCCAGGCTGGTGAACAGCAACGGGGCGGTTTCGCCGGCGACGCGCGCCACCGCCAGCAGCACGCCGGTAACGATACCGTCCTTGGCGGCGCGGTAGCAGACCTGAACGATCATTTTCCATTTCGGCGCGCCCAGCGCCATCGCGGCCTCGCGCATCGCGACCGGGATCAGGCTGAGCATATCTTCCGTGGTGCGCACGACGATCGGGATGACGATCACGGCCAAGGCGATGCAGCCGGCGATGCCGGAAAAGCCGCCGAACGGTGCCACGACCAACTGATAGATGAATAGGCCGATGAGGATCGACGGCGCGGACAGCAGCACATCGGAAACGAACCGGATGGCGTTGCCGAGCATCGAGCCACGGGCGTATTCGGCGAGGTAGGTACCCACCAGCAGCCCGATCGGGGTGCCGAGGGCGACGCCGATCACGGTCTGGATCAGGCTGCCGACGATGGCGTTGAGCAGACCGCCGTTGGAGCCGGGCGGCTTTGTCACCTCGGTGAAGATCCCCAGGCCGATGCCGCCGAAGCCGCGCACAAGCAGGGTCAGCAGGATCGAAGCCAGCAACGCAAGTCCGATCAGGGTCGCCAGCACGCACAACGCCTTGACGACCGTGCTGGCGCGCGAACGGCGGCGGCCGAGCGCGCGGGCGATGTCATGGTTCTTGGATGCGCCGGGAAGGGTCGAGTGGGCTTGAAGTGTCGCGCTCATCACATCAGACCTTCAGCCGTGGGCGCAGCAGAATGCGCGAGATGGCGAGCACGATGAACGAGATCACGAACAGGATGAAGCCGAGCGCCAGCAGCGCCGACAGCTTCAGGCTGCCGGCCTGGCTTTCCGGGAACTCCAGCGCGACCAGGGACGCGATGGTGTTGCCGGGGCCGAACAGGGTGGTGGCGATCCGGTTGGTGTTACCGATGACGAAGGTCACCGCCATGGTCTCGCCGAGCGCTCGGCCAAGGCCGAGCATGATGCCACCGACGACGGAGACGCGCGTGTATGGGATGACGATCGATCGCATCACCTCCCAGGTCGTGCAGCCGAGGCCATAGGCGCTTTCCTTAAACACCGGCGGCACCGTCAAAAAAACGTCGCGCATAGTGGCGGCGATGAACGGGATGATCATCACGGCGAGAATGAGCGCTGCGGTGAGGATGCCGGTGCCAAAGGCTGGGCCGCCAAACAGCGGGCCGATCAATGGCAGCTCGCCCACACTGTCAATCACCGCCGGCTGGATGTACTGCGCCATCACCGGCACGATGACGAAGAAGCCCCACATGCCGTAGATGATCGATGGCACCGCAGCCAGCAGTTCGATCGCGGTGCCGACCGGCCGGCGCAGCCATTGCGGGGCAAGCTCAGTCAAATAGAAGGCGATGCCAAACGCCAGCGGGACGGCGACGATCAACGCCAGCACCGCGGTGACGACGGTGCCGAACACCGGCACCGCGGCGCCATAGATTTCGTGCACAGGGTCCCAGTCGGTCGAGAACAGGAAACCGACGCCGAATTTCTCGAACGCCGGCAGGCCGCCCACAAACAGGGTGGCGATGATGGCGCCGAGCAGAACCAACACGAAAACGCCAGCCACGCGGGTCAGGGAGGCAAACACGAAGTCGCCCGGGTTGGTGCCGCGTGAGACCTTTCGGCGGGTTACAGCTTGTTGCACTGAGCGATCCTGGAAAGTTAAGGCGAACGCCGTAGGCAAGAGAGTATGGGGCTCCCCCTCCGCAGGCATTCCAACTGCCGAAGGCGGCGGTCGGAACCTTCGCCCGCTATGCCCCAACCCCGCCGGGAAAGCGCCCCGGTGCGCCCGACACAAATAGAGGAGTTCAAAGGGGGGACTGCCCCTTTGCCAGGTTTGGGACGGGACAGGCAAAGGTTCCGACTGGCCGTCTTCGGCCAGTTGAAATGCCTGCGGTGAGAGAGCCCCATGCTTTTCTTACTCGTTATAGTCAGAAGACCGGCTTGCCATCAGGGTTAATGATCTCGGCATGCCAGGCGCTGCGCACCGCATCCTGCACCGTCGTCGGCAACGGGATGTATTCCAGTGCCGTTGCCGTGGCGGTGCCGTTCTTGAACGCCCAGTCGAAGAATTTCATCACGTTGGCGCTGCGGGCCGGGTCCTTGGGGTCTTTCGGCAGCAGGATGAAGGTGGCGGAGACGATCGGCCAGCTGGCGTCACCGGCCTGGTCGATCAGGTCCACTGCAAAATTCTTGGCATCCCGCCAGTTGCCCGCGGAGGCCGCCGCGGTGAAGGCGGCTGCCGTCGGCTTAACAAATTTTCCTGCCTTGTTGCGGAGCTGGACGGTGATCAGCTTGTTCTGGGTGGCGAAGGCGTTCTCAACGTAGCCGATGGCGCCCTTCGTGTTGCGCACGGTGGCGGCGACGCCGTCATTACCCTTGGCGCCGGCGCCGGCTGGCCATTTGACCGAGGTCGCGGCACCGACCTTGCTTTTCCAGTCGGCGCTGACGGCGGACAGGTAGGACGTGTAGACGAAGCTGGTGCCCGAGCCGTCGGCCCGATAGACAGGTGCGATCGCCAGGTTCGGCAGAGTGACGCCGCGGTTGGCCTCGACCAACTTTGGATCGTTCCACTTGGATATGGTGCCAGCATAGATGTCGGCCAGCAGCTCACCGGGGATTTTCATCGTGTCCATCTCGATGCCCGGGATGTTCACGATCACCACGACGGCGCCCATCACGGCGGGAAACTGCAGGATGTTGCCCGAGGCGAGCTTGGCCGCGTCCATTGGCGCGTCGGAGGCACCGAAATCGACGGTGCGGTTCAGGATCTGGTTCTGCCCGCCGCCCGAGCCGATGGCCTGATAGTTGAGCTCAACGCCGATCACCGGCTTCGCGGCCTCGGCCCATTTCGAGTAGACCGGGGCTGGAAAGGTGGCGCCGGCGCCGGTGATCTGCTGGGCTTGTGCCACAGCGGTGGTGGCGTAGCCAGCTAGCGCGAACGCCAGCACGGTGGTGAACTTCATGGTGTCTCCTGCGAATCATGCCTGGCTCAGGCGGTGTCAACGGCCGGAACCTAGGCGCAGGGTGCGTCGGATATATTTCATTTTTATGATGGTTCGATGACAACGGGCCGCTGCTGATGTGTCGAAAATGGCTGGTTTGGGTTCGGGGCTGTTAAAATCGAGCCATTCCATCAGGATGGACACATTCCAGCACCGAAGGACCCGCGATGCCGAAGATCGACGCCGACCGCCTGATCCAGGATCTTCGCGATCTCGCCAGCATCGGCGCCTATAAGACCGGCGTGCACCGGCCGACCTACTCGGCGGCCGACATGGAAGGGCGACGCTGGCTGATGGAGCGGATGCGCGCGGCCGGGCTGGAGCCGTCGATCGATGGCATCGGCAGCGTGCTTGGGCGATCGGGCGGTAACGGGCCAAAGCTGCTGCTGGGTTCGCATATCGAGAGCCAGAACCATGCCGGTTGGCTTGATGGCGCGCTGGGTGTGGTGTTCGGGCTGGAGGTTTTTCGCGCCTTCGCCGAGGATGCGTCATGCGCGGGACTTGGGATCGACGTGATCGCCTTCGCCGACGAGGAGGGTCATTTCGGCGGCTTCCTTGGCAGCCGGTCGTTCATCGGAGCGGTGGACGAGGACGAGATCGACCGGTGCACAAACAAGTACGACGGCACCAGCTTGCGCGACGCGCTGACTTCCGCCGGGCTGGCGGGTCTGCAGCGCACGGTAATGGAGCCGGGCCGCTACAGCGGCTACCTGGAAGCGCACATCGAGCAGGGCGCGGTGCTGGAGACTGCCGGCGAGAAAGTCGGAATCGTGACCGCGATCGTCGGCTCGCGCCAGCATCGTATCGTGTTCACCGGCCAGCAGAACCATGCCGGCACCACGCCGATGGCGGTGCGCCGAGATGCCGGCACGGCGCTGATCCGGCTGGCGGCCGAGATCGACCGGAGATTTCCTGTCGTTGCCGGGCCAAACACCGTCTGGACGACCGGGAGAATCCTGCTGGAGCCTGGCGCACCGAGCATCGTGCCCGGCCGGGCCGAGATGCTGTTCCAGTTCCGCGACACCGACCTCGCGGTGCTCGATGCTCTGTCGGCGGAGCTTGACCGCTTGGTGGCGGAGGCCAACCACGGACCATGCAAGGTTCAGCTGCACCGGACCGGCGCCTCGACGCCGACCCAGATGGATACCGACATGCAGGCGGCGATCACCCGTGCCGCCGAACGCGCGGCGCCGGGCCGACACAGGAGGATGCCAAGCGGCGCCGGGCATGATGCGCAGATACTGGCGCGCGCGATGCCGGCGGCGATGCTGTTCGTGCCGAGCATCGGCGGCATCAGCCATCATCACGACGAAAACACCTCCGACGCCGACATCGCGTTGGGTTGCGCCGTGTTTGCCGATGCGGCAGCGGATATACTGAAAAGCTTTTCCCGGTGAGCACGGTGGCTATCCGAACCACCCGGCTCGGCGAGAACCTGCTTGAGCGCGGCCTCCGCCAGGGGGTCGAGATCTGCGCTGCCATTCTCGTACTGAGCGAGATTTTTGTTCTCTTGGCCGGCGTGATCTCCCGCTACGTGTTCCACGCGCCGCTGGTGTGGTCGGACGAGCTGGCCTCGCTGCTGTTCCTGTGGCTGGCGATGCTCGGCGCGGTGATCGCCCTGCAACGTGGCGAACACATGCGGCTGACGGCGATCGCGGCCGGCCTATCGCCGGCATGGCGCGCGCGCACGGAGGCGCTGGCGGTTTGCGCCGTCGTGCTGTTCCTGGCCATGCTGCTGCCGGCGGCGTGGGACTATGCGGCCGACGAGTGGTACATCGAGACCCCCGCGCTCGGCCTGCACAACACCATTCGCGCCAGCGCGATCCCGGTTGGCGGCACGCTGATGGCGGTCACCGCGGTAATCCGGCTGCTTCGCATCGGCATACGCGACGCCGTCGCCGCGGTGGCGCTGATCGCCGTGCTGGCAGTCACCCTGCATTTCGCGGCACCCGCGTTGAAGGGCATCGGCAACTGGAACCTGGTGCTTTTCTTCGTCGTGCTGCTCGGCGCCGGCGTGCTGCTGTCGGTGCCGATCGGCTTCGCCTTCGGGCTCGCCACCGTCGCCTATCTGGTGACCCTGACGCGCACTCCGCTGACGGTGGTGGTGTCACGCATGGACGAGGGCATGAGCAGCCTGATCCTGCTTGCCGTCCCCCTATTCGTGTTCCTCGGCGTGCTGATCGAGATGACCGGCATGGCGCGGGCCATGGTCACGTTCCTGGCGGCATTGCTAGGCCATGTCCGCGGCGGGCTGTCGTATGTGCTGCTGGGCGCGATGTACCTGGTGTCCGGCATCTCCGGATCGAAGGCCGCCGACATGGCGGCCGTGGCGCCGGCTCTGTTTCCCGAGATGAAGCGCCGCGGCGCGCATGAGGGCGAACTGGTTTCGCTGTTGTCGGCCTCGGGGGCGATGAGCGAGACCATCCCGCCGTCGCTGGTGCTGATCACCATCGGCTCGGTCACCGGCGTCTCGATCGCCTCGCTGTTCACCGGCGGGCTGATGCCGGCCGTGGTGCTGGCAATCGCGCTGGCGGCGATCGCGCGCTACCGCTCGCGCGACGAGGACATGACCGGCATCGTGCGCGCGCCAGCAAGACAGGTGCTGCGCGCGTTGGTGATCGCGCTGCCGGCGCTGCTGCTTCCATTCCTGATCCGCACCGCGGTGATCCAAGGGATCGCCACCGCGACCGAGGTCTCGACCATCGGCATCGCCTACGGGGTGCTGGCCGGACTGTTCGTCTACCGGCAGTTCGACTGGCGCCGGCTGTTCCCGATGCTGGTCGAGACCGCCGCCCTGTCGGGCGCCATCCTGCTGATTATCGGCACCGCGACCGGCATGGCCTGGGCGCTGACCCAGTCGGGATTCTCGCACCAGCTGGCGCTGGCGATGGCGGCGATGCCGGGTGGCGCGATCGGCTTCATGGCGGTGTCGATCGTGGCCTTCATCGTACTCGGCAGCGTGCTGGAGGGCATCCCCGCCATCGTGCTGTTCGGGCCACTGCTGTTCCCGTCGGCGCGGCTGGTCGGGATCAACGAGATCCACTACGCAATGGTGGTCATCCTGGCGATGGGCATCGGCCTGTTCGCGCCGCCGTTCGGAGTCGGCTACTACGCCGCCTGCGCCATCGGCCGGGTATCGCCGGATGCCGCCATGCGCCGCATCTGGCCCTATCTGGCGGCGGTGCTGGCAGGACTGATCGTGGTGGCGGCGGTGCCCTGGTTCAGCACAGGATTCCTGTAGGCGGATTATTCTTGACGCCGTAGGCGGTAAGGCTCGGCTCTCCCTCCGCGGGCATTCCAATTGCCGAAGACGACAATCGGAAACTTTGCCCACTCCGCCTAGGCCCGTCCACGTTCAAGCATTGGGGGACAGTCGCCCCTTTGAACCCCTTCCTCAGGTTAGGCGCACCGGGGCGCTACCCCGGTGGGGTTTGAGGCAGAGCCTCATCCTGGCTTCGATTATCTAAACTGAACCCGCCGCCCCTGGGGCTCGCCCAGCACCTCGTCATCGCGCATCACCGCCTGGCCACGAAGGATCGTGGCCATCGGCCAGCCGGTGATGTCCATGCCGGCGAACGGGCTCCAGCCGCAGGGCGACACGAGCCAGCTTTCCTCGATACGGCGGCGGCGCTTCATGTCAACCAGGGTGAAATCGGCGTCGTAGCCGACCGCCAGCCGGCCCTTGTTCAGCACGCCATAAACGCGGGCCGGGCCGGCGCACATCAGATCGACCATCCGCGCCAGCGTCAGCCGGCCGGCGTTGACGTGGTCGAGCATGATCGGGACCAGGGTCTGAACCCCCGTCAGCCCGGCGGCGCATTCCGGCCACGGCAGCTGCTTCTTCGCGCGCGGATGCGGCGCGTGGTCGGAGCCGATGGTGTCGATGCGGCCGTCGCGGATTGCGGCCCAGCTCGCGTTCATGTGGCGCTGGCCACGGATCGGCGGGTTCATCACGCCAAAGCCGCCAAGCCGGTCGTAGACGTCGGGCG